>CAZGNN010000319.1:0-2188 GCA_964527335.1 uncultured Spirochaetaceae bacterium
AGGCCAAGTCTGGTGTTTGTTGTTTTGATGGCATATTCCGGTAGAGACATGACCGTTGAATATGATGATCCCGAGTCGAATAGAGTCCGATTCAGAGATATAGAATCAAGCGATTTCAACATGGTCTCTGAATCGTGATTGTTTGAGACAATGTCTCTATGTTGGGTTCGGAACAGACGGATGATGAAAGTGTTTCGAGGAGAGAAAGGGGAATAGATAATGGACGACAGGGAGAAAGCCGAGGAACTTATCGGATTCTACAGAGAGAATGGGATGACGGGTCTTGCTGATACGGTGGAGAAGAGGGAATATGTCGGCACTGAGTTCAGAAGGCTGTGTTCGCTCTTCATCGACAGCCTGAATGCTCTTGATGATGATGGTGTAAAGAATACGCTGATGAACATCAGAAAATTGCTTGAAGGAGAGAACCGGTTTTTCTACACCGGTAACGATGATGAGAAGCTCATTGTCGAATTCTCCGATTTCATCCCTGTCGTCGAGAACATAAGGAAAGGGGAGAAAGACGAGAGCTTTTCCTGGCGCCGCTTCAATCCGTTCCTGGGTACTCCGGAAGAGATGCTCGGACTCTGCCGCCTCAGAGGGGAGAAGAACTACCACCCGATAACCACTCTCGTATCAGGAGCGGACGGTTTCATCGGATGGGGAGTTGATGATGTTCCGTCTCCTCTCTCGGATGCCGTCTGCCGCTATATTGAGCCGTGGCTCAAGAGGGTCATTGACCTTATAGCGGAAGATATCTCCTCCATCTTTGAAGATACCGGTGAGAAGTATGACAGACATCATCCTGACGGTGTCCTTATCCTGTCGGGGTTCCTGAGGACGCTGATCTCAGAAAGGAGACTGGCGGGTGTCTGCCGTTATTTCATGGATGTGCTTTACGACTATCTTTCTCTTATCGAGAACGGAGACAGCATCGGGTCGATGTGGTCTCCTCTCAATACCGCGGTGCTGTACGGTAATGAGGAGGCATTCGATACTCTCATCGGTATCGATACCATCAGCAGAAAGAGGATTGAAGTCTATCCCATGAAGAATGTCCGCTTGCTCGATAAGCTCTTCGCTCTCGGCGTATTGCTTCCCGGAACAGAAAAGGGGAAGAAGGCATTCTTCCTCAGCATACAGAACGGTAATCCGGGTGAGGAAATCATCAGGAGAACCCTTCATCCCTCATACTTCAGAAAGAAGAGACTGAACGACATGTCTCCGCTTGTCGCTGCAATAAGGTGTGGTTCGCTCTCTCCCGATAAGTATTACCTCCTGATCCGCAGTGAGAATGATGTGAACGGGTGTGAATGGGGGCCTGTAGGGCTTCCGCCTCTCGGCTATGCCGTGCATGCGGGGAATCTGAGTGCCGTCATGGCTCTCTTCCGTCTCGGGGCAGACATCGCCTGGCATGACAGATGGGGCAACAACATCTTCCATTACATCTGTTCCGGGAGACCACCGAAAGGGGAAAAGTACATAGCGAACACTAAGATTGAAGATATCTTCGACAGGTGTTTCACCGAGGACAACAGCTTCGGCCGTGTTCCGTTCCCGTCTCCCCTGTTCAAAGAGAACAGGAAGGTTCTGAAAGACCTTGAGAAGATATCATTCGAGTCTGCATTGGATAGGGTGTTCTCTTCCTCCAGAGTCCGTGATTTCTCCTCCCTCTTCTTTGCTCCTTCTGGATGCTGTGATATGTCGAAGGTGATTGAGGCCGTGATAGATAATTTCTCGGAAAGGAAGAACATTCCCGAGATTATGATTATCACCGAATTCGAGGAGCTTGTAGAAATCTTCACTAAACTCTCTCCCTCGTCCAGTGCCGTCATATTCATTCCGGAACTTGACTTCCTCTATCTCGAGGACGTGGAGGAAACGGAGAGGATGCTGAAGGATTTGTACACCAGGCCTGACATCGCCGTCATAGCCGGCACATCTTTCGAGATTCCAGGTATTGTAATGACTCTCTATGATACCGGTGTCAGGAACTTCTTCATGGGGAAGACAGAGAGTGTCTTTTACAGCGATATATTCCTCTCCCGCGGCGGGGCCGAGGTACTTGGAAATTATGAGTTCATAATGCATCAGGGAGATGACTATTGTCTTGTAGATTTCGGTGATGAAGTCTGACTCAGATATTAGACAGGGAAAAAGAGAGCAGGGATAATCTTCATGAGGGGTA
>CAZGNN010000320.1:0-2176 GCA_964527335.1 uncultured Spirochaetaceae bacterium
CATGTTTTTCCTCGCTTGAAGAAAAGATATTATCTTGAGAGCAAACTGACAAGTGTAAACTCATGTGGAAATGAGGTTGCTGTAGTACTTCGTCTTCCCCTCAAGGACTTCATCATAGAAGTTCTGCTTCCAGTCGATGAATGCTATCGAGTCCTCGATTTCCTTTCTCGCTTCCAGAAGGGCCTTTCTCTTCCTTTCGAGTATGATTTTCCTTTTCGGAATCGAGCTCTCACCTTCGAGACAGAGCTCAAGGTACTCCTTCATCTCCTCTATAGACATTCCGCAGCGCTTGAGGCATCCCAGACTCTGTATCCACTTGATGTCGTTATCGCTGAAGACGCGGTAGTTGTTCCTGTCCCTCTTCACATTCGGCACAAGGCCTTCATTGCAGTAGAACTTCAGATTCTCGTAACTCATACCTGTCAGGAGACAGGCTTCTTTCATCGAATACATAAAAAACTCCGAAATCTTCAGAAAAGCTATTGCCCGGTAGTAACTACCGGCTGTTACATTCACTTTATCATCCTCCAGATGGGGATGACAAGGAGAAAAAAGAATGAAAAGAATCATGCTTTTAAGCGCATTGTCACTGCTCTCTCTTTTCTCGGCTGCCTGCAGCGGAACAAAGGAAAATCCGGCAGTGGAGGAAGGAAAGAGGAAGGTGCTGGTCGTCTTTTATTCTGCAACGGGCAGTACGGAGAAGGTTGCCGAATATATAGCCGATGCCGTGGGCGGAGACCTCTTCCGCCTTGAGTGCACTGACCCGTATACATCATCCGACCTGAACTGGACGGATGACTCAAGCAGGGTAGTGAGGGAACACGATGACGAGAGTCTGAGGAATGTCAGTCTTCTAAAGACCACTCCTGATAACTGGGATGAATATGACACCGTATTCATCGGCTATCCCATATGGTGGGGAATCGCGGCATGGCCTGTGAACAGCTTCATCAGAAACAATGATTTCTCGGGAAAGACCGTGATACCGTTCTGCACATCGGCGTCCTCGGGACTCGGAAACAGTGCAGAACTGCTTGAAGAGATGGCAGACGGCGGCAGATGGCTTTCCGGCAGGCGCTTCCGGAGCAGCGTGTCTCAAAGCGATGTGGTTTCATGGGTAAACGGACTGGATTATTGAGGAGGTGAAATATGGAATACGCAACACTATATAACGGCGTGAAGATGCCGCTTCTGGGATACGGAGTCTATCAGGTGGGTAAGGAAGAAGCGGAGAGGTGTGTCCTTGATGCACTCGATGTCGGCTACAGGTCCATCGATACAGCCCAGAGCTACTTCAATGAAGAGGAAGTCGGCCGGGCTATCGGTAAATCGGGAATAAGGCGAGAGGAGATCTTCCTCACAAGCAAGGTCTGGATAGAACACTTCGGCTATGAGGAATGCAGAAAATCGGTGCTCGAGTCAATGGAGAAACTCAATACGGATTATATCGACCTCATGCTTCTCCATCAGCCCTTCGGAGATACATACGGCGCATGGAGAGCCCTTGAGGAACTTTACAGGGAAGGAAAGCTGAGAGCAATCGGGATTTCCAATCATTATGCGGACAGAATGGTTGAGTTCGCATCATTCGTCTCGATTCCTCCCATGGTCAACCAGATGGAGATTCATCCTCTCAATCAGCAGCTTTCCCTTAAACCCTGGGCTGACAAGTATCATATACAGCTTGAGGCATGGGCTCCGTTCGGAGAGGGCAGAAAAGGACTCTTCGAAAACGAAATACTCAGAAGAATCGGCCTCAAATACGGCAAGACGACGGCACAGGTCATCCTGAGATGGCATCTGCAGAGAGGAATTGTCGTGATTCCGAAGTCAGTACACAAGGAAAGGATGAAGGAAAATCTCAGCGTATTCGATTTCACTCTCTCCGATGAGGATATGGCTGCAATAAGATCTCTCGACACCGCCACTTCGTCGTTCTTCTCCCATCAGGACCCCGCGATGGTTGAATGGTTCGTGAAGATGGTGAACGAGAGAAAGGAAAGAAAGGACAGTAAGGGAGAAGAGAAGAACTGGTGAGAGCCGGCCCTGCCGTCCGCGACAGGGCCGAACCTGAACTTTGACTTTTGAACAATCATCATTTATCCTTATTTATGTGGAAGTGAGGGCTTTCCATATTCTTGAAGCGGAGGTACGGCATGGGCACATACATCAATCC
>CAZGNN010000321.1:0-2171 GCA_964527335.1 uncultured Spirochaetaceae bacterium
AGGGAGTGATAAGACTGGAATCAACGGCAACAATTATGATGTTGTGAATTCTGTTTATACCCACTCCATAGATGCTGATACCGTTATCAGATTTGACCAGTATGACAGTGCAGGCAACCTGCTTAAGGTTACCAACATTAGTCTTGGAGATAAGACTGAAACCAACTAAACATGACTATTGTCATGATTCAAAAGAACAGGAGTGTCAGAAACGGCACTCCTGTTTTGATGTACGTTGTTCGTAATGTCTTGCTACTCTGTCTTTGTCAGTCGCTTTCGTGCTTCTTCAGCCACTCTTCGTCATCGTCTGTGAGGTCTGTGTCGATATCGCCCTCGTCCTTCTCTACGATGTCGGCCTTTGTGGGGAGTGCCGTGAAGTCAGGCATGGAGGGGAATGAGGACGGCATCTGGAGGCCGCTTTCCACTTCGGGCATCTCGCGTCTGATGAGAACGCACGGGTCTGTATCTATCGCCTTCAGGAGGCCCCAGCGCGTGTCCTTGTCCTCTGTGTAGGCGATGAAGGTATCTATCTGGGATTCCGTGTAGACCGAGGCGTTGGTGAACGTCACGTTCTCCTTGAGCTCCTTCAGGGCCTTTACCGCATTCTCCCATTCTCCGTAGTGGAGCTGAACCATTGCCTCATGGAGGTAGGGATCCATGAACCTGGGCTTTCCGTCTGCAAAGAGCTGCCTCGTATACATGCCGCACTTTGCCCAGTCTGACTGTGTCATGTAGTAGGAGGCTTCTAGATCTATCGTTGCGGGAACGTTGACCTTCTTTTCCTTTGCATCCTTCAGAAGTTTCTTGAATTCCTTGTACTTTCCGTCTTCAAGGTAGAATGTCAGGAGGTTGATGTAGAGGTTCCTGTCGCGGTATGTCGTGTTGTTGTAGACATCCTCTGCAACTTCTGTCGCCTTCCCAAGGTCTCTCTTTATCCACCAGTACATGCTGAGTGATATCTTCGCAGTTCCGGAGAGTTTCTTGTCGGGGTTATCTGTATACTCGTCGAGTATTCTCTTTCCCTTTTCCATGTCGCCGTACTGCACGAGGAGTGTTGCCGCTATTATTGCAGCCTGCGGGTCGAGTGTTCTATTTACGGCTTTCTCGAAGTAGGGCATCGCCTTCTTTATATCGGGATTATCACCCTGGAGGCACTTCGTTCCCTTCGTGTAGTAGATTGTTCCTATGCTGTTTATCACCAAGAGGATGAATGTCAGGGCGAAGAAGGCGACTCCCGCCCACTTCGTCACATCTCCCTGCTGGATGAGACAGATGAATCCTGCTGCAAGGAAGAGGATTGCAGCCATCGAGAAGATTTTTCTTTTCTTTGCGTTTGTCATTGTTATCTGAACCTCTGTAGAGTTTTTCTTACTAATGTTCAATAATAAGGGGAATCGGTTTTAAGAACAATGAAAAAAAAGATATTGGTCCATGTATGCTGCGGTCCCTGTGCAACTTCCTCCGTCCTCCGGCTTATTGAAGAGGACTGGGAGCCTGTGCTCTTCTTCTCGAATTCGAATATCTATCCGTATGAGGAGTTCGAGAAGAGATACGAGAATCTTCTCATTGTTGCAGAGCACTACGGCTTGAGGGTTATCAAAGGGGACTATGAACACAGTTCGTGGAGAGAGTGGGTGAAGGGACTCGAGAACGAGCCCGAGCACGGGGCGCGGTGCTCGAAGTGCTTCCGTTTCAATCTTCTCCTGGCTTCTGAGAAGGCGAAGGAAGAAGGCATCGAGCACTTCTGCACGACGCTGACGGTATCCCGGTTCAAGAACAGTGCGGCAATATTCAGAGAAGGTGAGGACCTTGACGGTTTCGAGAAGATAGACTTCAAGAAGAAGGACGGCTTTGCTCTTTCGTGCAAAATGGCGAAGGAGATGGGACTCTACCGCCAGTCATACTGCGGATGCGAGTTTTCGATGAGGTACGATGATGCTGAGAAAACTCTATAAGATTCTCCAGTCCAGGATGTTCTGGATGGTTCTCTTCTTCGGCTGTCAGCTGGGGCTTATCCTGTACTTCGTTCTCTGGTCGGCCATGGGGCATCAGAACTATGTGTTCTTCCTGATTCTCTCGATGATAATGGCGTCCATCATAATCACGAGAAAGGAGAACAATGCATACCGCCTCATCTGGATGTTCGTCATCATCATATTCCCGTTCTTCGG
>CAZGNN010000322.1:0-2167 GCA_964527335.1 uncultured Spirochaetaceae bacterium
CGGTTATGTATAAGAAACAGATGACATTTCAGAACATAATCTGTTATATCGCACTGATTGCCGGAGTTATCGTATTCATATACTCACTCGGCATCATGACAGATCTCTATGACTGTCTTTACACGACAATGACAAACCCGAACGACCACACCGAAACAATGGTCGAAGGTTCCATCGTCTACTACAACATGCAGGGCTTCAACAGAAGCTTCCTCATCGCATCAATCGTCTACATACTTCTCGGTGTTTTCCTGTTCGTTTCGCAGACGAGCAAGAGACGCAGATACTACGTCGGTAACTATACTGCCATCGCGCTCTTTGTCATCTTTACCCTTTTCCTCGTAGTATGGTCGCACATCGAGATCCAGACATACAGGGCACAGTGGCTTCAGGTCGATTTCGAGGCCCTCGCTTCGCACGCGAAAATCTTCAAGCACAAGTACACGGAGTCGACATTCTGGTTCGACATCCACTATGCAGTGTCTGCTGTCTGCCTCATCGCGGCAGGTGCACTCACATACAACGCAATCTGGAAAACTAACCTCATGAAGGAAGAACAGAGACTCATAAAGGAGGGAGAAAAAGCATGAGAGAACTCGACGAAAACCTCATTCAGAAAGACCGCATGCGCTATATAAAGAACAAGTTCAGCTCGAACCTGTGCATCATAGCAATACTCTTCGACGTCTTCTACTTCGTTTCCATCTACAAGATCAACATAGATACAAGCAAGAACTACTACAACATCCTCATCGGTGCTTCGATAGTATATAACCTCGTGTTCATGCTCTTCGCATTCCTCTGCTGTGAAAGCGTCAAGAACTATGACGAGAAGAAGTGCTGGCTCATGGTGGCTCTCGGCGCTCTCCAGGTCGTGAGAATCTTCATCCTCCCGATGAGATATCACAACCAGACAGTGACGATCCAGTCTGTCGAGACTGCAGTCATGGGCAACGCACAGTTCCTGAGATGCATCATCTATCTTCTCGTATCGGGAATCTGCCTCCTCGTCGGAGCAGCAGTCGGCATTCAGAAATCGAGAACACTCAAGGCATACATTGCAACTCTCGGTGAAGAGAAAAGGAGAGACTGATGGCAGAACTCAAACTACAGCATCTCGACAAGATTTACGACAACAAGGTCCAGGCAGTCTATGACTTCAACCTGGATGTCAAGGACGGTGAACTCATCGTCCTCGTAGGCCCCTCCGGCTGCGGAAAGTCCACTACACTGAGAATGGTTGCAGGACTCGAGGATATCTCGAACGGACACCTTCTCCTCGACGGAAAGGACATCACGCAGGCACCGGCAAAGGACAGGGACATGGCAATGGTCTTCCAGAACTATGCCCTCTACGGCCATATGACGATATATGAGAACATGGCATTCTCCCTCACTCTCAGAAAGGAGAATCCGAATGTCATCCACAAGAAGGTTCTCGCTGCTGCGGAGATTCTCAATCTCACGACACAGCTGAACAAGAAGCCGTCGCAGCTCTCCGGCGGACAGAGACAGCGTGTCGCAATGGGCCGTGCCATCGTCCGTACGCCGAAGGTCTTCCTCTTCGACGAGCCGCTCTCGAACCTCGACGCAAAGCTCAGGGGCTCGACAAGAAGGGAAATCCTGCTTCTTCACAAGAAGCTCAAGGCAACGATGCTCTACGTCACACACGACCAGACGGAAGCACTCACTCTTGCTGACAGAATCGTCTGCATGTCGATGGGACACGTCCAGCAGGTCGGAACTCCCTTAGAGCTTTACGATACTCCTGCAAACATCTTCGTCGCAGGATTCATAGGACTGCCGCCGATGAACTTCTTCGATGTGAAGGTCAAGGGTTCATCCCTTGTCGGAAGGGGATTCACCGTTCCTCTCAACAGAGAGGATGCTTCTCTTCTCTCTTCTTACAACGGAAAGGAAATCGTCCTTGGTGTAAGACCGGAGAACGTCGTCAAGGGTGACGACATAAAGATCCGTGTCACATCCAACGAGAACCTCGGCATGAACACGCTCGTACACGGCCACATCGTCAGTGACGGAATCACATACGACAAGATCACAGGAAAGCTCAGAGGCTGGTGTGACTACAAGGGCGGCGATGAAGTTTCGATCTCATTCGACAGAATGCACTTCTTCGACAAGGAGACGACCCAGAGAATCGTCAAGG
>CAZGNN010000323.1:0-2135 GCA_964527335.1 uncultured Spirochaetaceae bacterium
ACTTCCGTCACCTATTTCCCTTCCGGTGAGGATTTCTTCAAGGATGTACTCAGGGAAGTCGAGAAGGCAGAGAAGTTCATATTCATAGAATACTTCATCATAGACCAGGGTAAGTGGTGGACGAGAATACTCGATGCACTGAAGAGAAAGGCCGCAGACGGAGTCGACGTCCGTGTCGTATTCGACGACATGGGCTCCATCAACGTTCTTCCCCGCGGCTATGATTTCACCCTGAGGCGTATGGGTATAAAGGCAATGGCCTTCAACAGGATAAAGCTTCACGTCAATCCCCGTCTCAACTTCCGTGATCACCGCAAGATCTTCAATATCGACGGCAACGTATGCTATACAGGCGGCGTCAACCTTGCCGACGAGTATTCCAACGACCTCATAAAGTTCGGCTACTGGAAGGATGACGCCATCCGTCTCGACGGAGACGGAGTGTGGAACGCCACACTCATGTTCCTCCGTAACTGGGACTGTCTCACAGGAGACGTCGATACTCTCGAGTCCTTCGTCCCGACCGTGAAGGGTAAGGATGACGGATACGTCCAGATGTTCGATGACAGTCCTCTCGACAGCGAGACGATTGCAGAGGATACATACCTCCAGATCATCAACAACGCGAAGAACTATGTCTGGATAACAACCCCGTACCTGATTCTCGACGAGTCTATGGAATCTGCGCTCATAATCGCCGCCCGCAGCGGTGTTGACGTCAGGATAATCACTCCCCATTACCCGGACAAGAAGAGCGTCTTCGAAGTCACACGTTCGAACTATGAGACACTCCTCGAGAACGGTGTGAAGATATATGAATTCACACCGGGATTCATCCACTCGAAGAACTTCATTGCCGATGACGAGATTGCCGTCGTGGGTACCACGAACCTTGACTACAGGTCATTCTACCTGCACTTCGAACTCAGCGTCCTCTTCTTCCGCTCTTCCATTGTGGAGAGCCTCAAGGATAACTTCTCCCGTACTCTTCTCCTTTCAGAGGAGATTCACATCGGGGACGAGGGAAGACTTCCCCTCTACCGACGTGCATTCAGGAAATTCGCCCGCATATTCTCCCCGCTCTTCTGATTGCGGTTGACGCGGAGTGAGAGGTGTTGTTTAATAGTTTCTATGGGTAGAAACAAGAAGATTGTCATCGACAGAGAGGAGGAGAAGAGAGGCAGAGACGAGCTCTATGCCATTCTCCTTTCAATCAGGAATCCCGAGGAGCTCGACAGCTTCCTTGATGATATGCTTACCAACAACGAAATACAGGACATAATTCAGAGATACCTCCTCATGGATGACCTCTGGAAGGGAAAGAGTCAGAGAGATATAGCAGCCGACCGTTCGATGAGTCTCTGCCGCATCACACGCGGCTCCAAGATGCTCAAGAAGAAGGGCGGCTTCATGAGACGCTACTTCGAGGAGAAGTACGACGACTATACCCATATCTGAGGGTTGAGCGAAACGGGGCTCAAGTGTATTATGTGGCCCTATGAACAGACGTAAAGAGATTATCCAGGTAATAAAGTATCTTCTCTCGGGACTCAGTGTCACCGTTCTCCAGTTCGTGCTGGTGAATGTGTTCCCTTACCTTTTTTCCTCCTGGAAGAGCTCTCTTCCGTCATTTTTAGGTGTCATCTTCAGTGAGAAGACAATGGGGACGGGTAACAGCAACTGGGGTTACGTAATGACCTTCTTCCTCTCGAATCTACTTGCGAACATCTACGGCTATTTCCTCAACAGGAAGACTGTCTTCCATTCCGATTCTCCCACATGGTGCTTCGTGACGTTTGTTGTTATGATGACGACTCTCATTCTCATATCCACCTGGCTTCAGGGGGTGATATCCAATGCGGTGGTCGAGAACTGGCCGGCGGCATCGGCATTCGCCAACACGATTGCTGCTGCATGCTGCGGCTTTATGCAGAATCTCATTGTCTATCCTGTGGAGAAGTTCATTCTCCTGAAGGAAAGGAAGTAGTTCTCTCCCGCATTAAGGCCGTATGCTGGCTTTTCACCTGATTCTCATCTCTCTTCTGTGATACGTCTGACGTGATTACATGCCTCGGACGTGACAGCTCTGCGTTGAGCTGATGCTCCGATATATCCTTCCGACTTCTGTAGGAACG
>CAZGNN010000324.1:0-2116 GCA_964527335.1 uncultured Spirochaetaceae bacterium
CCGAAGTCGGCAACCACTGCTCCGGAGCAAAGGCGGACGGCTCGATAATTCCTCTCAACAAGCCTCTCCAGAACACGCAGATAGTCGAAATCATGACTTCCCCCTCGGCTCACCCGAACCAGCAGTGGCTCGAGGCCGCGGCATCATCTTCGACGAAGAAGAAGATCAAGGCCTGGCTCAACAAATACCAGAGCGCAAACGTTCCCGAGATAAAGCAGCCCGAGAAGCCTGCACCGCTTCAGATCGTGAAGAAGGAAACGGCGATGAGCAACCCGCAGAAGCTCATCAACGGTACCCTCTCATATGTTTCGCAGGAAGCGAAGGGAACACTGATGGTCGGAGAAGACAGCAACATCATGTATTCGTTCGCAAAGTGCTGCAACCCGATGCAGGGTGACGATGTCGTCGCATACATAACACGAGGAAGGGGTTACATCATCCACCGCAGAGACTGCTCGAACCTCAGGCACATGGCCGAAGTCAACGAGAGAACTGTCTCCGTAAAGTGGACGGGTCAGGAGATGATGAAGCACTACCACATCATCACCAAGATCGATACAGATATATTCGGTCAGATAGAGAATGCCGTTAAGTCCCACAACGCAAGGCTGAGAAAGGGAACTCTCGGTGTCGACGGCAACAGACTTTCTGGAGACTTCACAATCATCGCGGAGAACGAGGAGGCTATAAGAAAGTGCACAACCTCAATCCGTCTCATCCCGACAGTAATAGAGCTCACCGGAGCATCTAACTCATAAACAAAGTGCCCTCATCCTTCCAGACGGGGGCATTATCATCAGAATGTGTCATGATCTTCTGCTCTACTCTATGCAGTGGATGACCTCGGGAAGAAGCTGCTTCTTCCGGCTCATGACACCCGGCATGTCGTAGACAGAGGGAGCAATCTCACTCCAGAGGAAGCGCCGTGTGTACTTGGAGCGGGTCGAGAGAAGAATGCTCTGTTCCCTGATGACGTCGGTAATCATGAGCATGGCCCAGTCAAGTCCCCTGTTCTCCTTTATGTCATTGAGCGCTGCAAGGTACTTGTCCATATATGACGGATAGTCGCTTGTAGTAGTTGCCTCGCACTGTCCGATTGCAAACTTCACACCCTTTTCAGAGTATTCCTTGAAGTCTGCTTCGATGGCAGATTTCGGCTCACGCGACGAGAGCGAATTGATGACGGAGAAGAGCTTTGTCCCGAATGCGTTTATGTCGTATTCGCCCGATATGGCGGCAAGGGCACCGGCACTTGTCTTATCTATCTGTGTAGTCGTGGGAGACCTCAGGACAAGGGTATCGGACATGATGCCGGTAAGAAGGACACGGGCAGTCGTCTCGTCGGGAACGATGTTGTGTCTCAGATACTGCTGGTAGACAATCGTGCAGGTGCTTCCGAGAGGCTCCGCATCAATGAAGATGGGGAGACTTGTCTTCAGGGCATCAAGTCTGTGGTGGTCTATGATTTCAACGACCTGGGCCTCCTCTATTCCCTTGATACTCTGTCCGATTTCATTATGGTCAACAAGGATGACACTGTATGAAGGCTTATGAAGGAAACAGCGGCGTGTGACATAGCCGACGAACCTGTCCTCATCGAATACTGCCAGTCCTCTGAGATTGGAGGAAGTGAGGTCTTCCTTCGCGTCTTCGAAGAAGTCGTTGACGTTCAGTCTCTGTCCCTGCTTACCCATAATCGTTGAGACGGCAGGCGTCATTCTGAGCCGGCGTTCTACCTCGGCTGTCCCGAGTTCGGTGAGGTAGACAGTTCCGTCATACTCCGAGAAATCTATGTCGTCACATGCAGTGGAAGCCGAGATGATGAGGGCGGGAACGCCCATCTTCATGGCATGTTCGATGTATCTCTTGCGGTAGCCCATGACGACGATGGAATCCCTTCGGTTATCGACAAAGCGGCAGAAATCCTCGTATGCAGCGGCGCCGGCGAGAATGGAAGCAGTGAAGCTCTCCTTACCTCTCTTTATCATCTTTCCGGGAATCACCGCCTCGATGTTGGAGACAAGGAAATCGTAGTGGGGAATCTCCTCTGCGTTGTCCTTGAGAAACCAGCTTGTTATGTCGTCGATGCTCAAGAGGCCTATAAAGGAATCACCAT
>CAZGNN010000325.1:0-2111 GCA_964527335.1 uncultured Spirochaetaceae bacterium
ATCGACAACCCCTTCTACAACAGTGTCGTCAAGGGAATAAAGACAAGTGCGCACAACCACAACTACGAGGTTCTGATCTACATGGGAAACATCACGACATCGACTGTCGGACAGTTCTTCGATGTTCTGAAGATGTCGTCCGCACGCGGCGTCATCTCGATTTCACGTAAACTCGATACCGATCTTTCCGACAGAATCGACAGCGAGCTTCCCTTCGTGCAGTGCTGCGAATACAATTCCCGGAGCAGTGCGACGTATGTATCCATCAACGACTATGCATCAGCAAAGACTGCAACTGAATATATTCTCAACATGAACTACAGGCGTGTTGCATTCATCAACGGCCCCCTCTCCTTCAACTACGCAATAGAAAGACAGAAGGGCTTCGAGTCAGCCCTTGCAGAGAGGGGAATCATAATACCGAACAGCTGGAAGATTTCGGTACCGGAGGTATCGTATTCGCTAGGCTACTCGGCAGCATCCCAGCTTCTGGGAAGCAAGGAGAGACCTGACGCCATATTCTGTGCAGCCGACGTCTTCGCAATCTCCGTCATCAAGGCGGCAAAACGCTACTCCCTTCGTGTTCCCGAGGACCTGGGCGTCGTCGGATTCGACAATATCGAGGTCGTCTCCGTCATCAACCCCGGCATAACGACGATTAACCAGCCGTCGTATCAGATAGGATTCACGGCGGGAGAGACACTCTTCGAGAAGATAGTTGACCCGATGAGCCGCCCGCGTTCGATTCTGCTCGACACTGAACTCATCGCCCGTGACTCGATCATCCCGTACGTCAACCGCAATCTCTGATTTCATTTCAGACGCTTTCTCCGTTCCCCATGTCAAACAGCACATCAAAACTTATTGGGCGTTATCTGCGGTTTCCTTGACAATTACGGAAGTTCAAGCGTCAAAGACTGATTTCCAGCAGAAGATTCATGCAGAAGAGGATCTGATTAACTTAGTTTTCATTACTAACAAAATCTTATTTCTATCATTCTGACAAAAATTTTCTTATTTCATCTCAATATAGGCAATCGTTCTACACGTTTCCGCATCATTGGACAGCAGATGGCATAGCCCGTCACATGTCCTTTGTAAGCATCAACCCAAAAAGGCCGCAATGCAGATTTTACAATTTTCCTGAAGAAAAACCTGACAAAAAGTGCCGGTTATCGACCTTATATATATGTAGGAGGTAATTCAGCGAAACAAAATCAAGGAGGAATCTGATTGGAAACAGCAACATTGAAAAGAACTCCCCTTACCCTGTCGAAGAAGGAAAAGAGGAAGATAGGGAAAAGGGAAATAAGAGACAGCGTATTCACGAATCTCTTCTCGCGACAGGAATATCTGAAGGAGCTCTATCTGGAGCTTAACCCTTCCGATACGGATGTAGAAGAAGAGGATATTGAACTTGCAACAGTAAGGAACATCCTTGTGAACGGCATGCACAACGACCTTGCATTCATCGTCAGGAAGAAGGATGTCCACCTTGTCGAAGCACAGTCGACTGTTTGCCCGAACATCACATTCAGGCTCAACGACTACTACATGGAAACACTGCGGAGGTCTGTACCGAAGTACAACCGCAGGCAGTACGGTTCAACACCGATAAAGGATATTCTCATCCCTCATTTCTATGTGGTATATGCTGGAGAGAAAAAGGTCCCGGAATATTTTGATTCACGCTTCTTCTTCCACTCCGGCAGGAACCTTTCGATAAGGGTAAAGGTGTTCACAAATCAGAACACTGGGAATATACTTAAGCAGTATCTTATGTTCTGCAGCACCTATGCGGCGAACATGAGAAAACTGGGGCAGACGGATGATGCAATCCTCGAAACCATAGAGTATTGCATCGGGAACAACATATTGAAGGATTTTTTGCTCGACAACAGAGCGGAGGTTAGTGAGATTATGAGACAGGTTAACCCGCAGGAACAGATTTACGACGAGATGGTTGAAGAAATTGACGAACTGTCAAAAACAGTTAAAAGACAGGCTGCTGAGGCAAAAAGACAGACTGCTGAAGCTCAGAAACATGCAAAAGAGAACAAGCGGCTGTCCAATGAAGTCAAAAAGCTTAATAAGATTATCAGGAAAGCAGG
>CAZGNN010000326.1:0-2100 GCA_964527335.1 uncultured Spirochaetaceae bacterium
CTTTTCGTCCACGAGCTGCAGAGGATACTTCACGATGCTCACCTTTCTCTTCAGGGAGTTGACCATTACCATGAAGAAAGGAAGAAGGTAGATAACGGATATGAAAAGGGCCAGGACGAATCTGCCTGCAGATTTAATTTTCTTTCCCATAATCAAACCTCCGTTTCTCTTTTCTTTCCAAGATATGTCTGTGTAAGTGCGATTGCGGCCATGATGATGAACATTATCACAGCTTCCGCCTGACCAACCCCGTACTTCTGTTCCTCGAATGCCTTCGTATAGATGTGCATTGCAGCGAGTTTCGTCGAGTCATACGGACCACCGCCCGTGAGTGAGAGGTTGAGATCATAAACCTTGAATGTTCTTGTCAACGACAGGAACATGCTGACGACAAAGGACGGAATCATCAGAGGAATACGGATTTTCCGGGTTATGGTTCTCTCCTTTGCACCGTCGATTCTTGCGGCTTCTATCATATCCTGCGGGATACCGATGAAGCCTGCTATGTATATGAGAAGGACATAGCCCGAGTTTTTCCAGGTTGAGACGATAATCATCGCGGCCATTGCCCTCGTGGGCGATGACAGCCATGACTGTCTGAAGATTTCGAACGGGAGGAATGTGTAAAGGTTGACTACGACACGGCTGAAGATGAACTGCCAGATGTAGCCGAGAATCAGTCCTCCGATAAGATTGGGAACAAACAGACATGCACGGAAGAAATTCTGTCCCCTTATTCCGCTTGTGAGAAGGTATGCCAGAGCAAAACCCACGATATTGATTGTAACTACTGAAATCATGGAATAGACGAGTGTGTTCCCCATCGACTTCCAGAAGCTTGTATCAGTGAAGACAGTTATGAAATTCCTGAGGCCTACGAAATTTTTCACCGAGGAATATCCGTTCCAGTCCGTGAATATCAGGTAGATACCGTAGAAGAACGGCAACATGAAAACAAGGATGAAGAACAGAAGTGCCGGCCCTACGAATGATAGAAACAAAAGTAGATTTCTGCGTTTACTGTTATTCAAAGTCATATACTGCCTCGCGTTAAAGCGGTGGCAGCGACAAAGCGCCGCCACCGGAGAAAATCAGGGATTACAGAAGGGTCGGAAGATGATTCTTCCAGTAATTGTCAAGGAGGGTTGCCGTTGTCGCCCTATCGGATTTTCCTGCAACGTAAGCCTGGAAATTCGCAGCAAGCGTGCTTCTATGGTCTGACGGCAGATAGCTTGCACTCTCGAGAAGCTCCCCGTCATCAATCCTGCTCTTGAGCGAAATGTTGAACGGATTTGTCAGCTCGAGTGTGATGTTTGTAAATGCCGGCGCGATTCCGCAGTCGTTGACAAGGCAGGACTGCCCGTCATCCGTGAATACAAGCCAGTTGAGGAACATCTTCGCAGCTGTCTGCTGTTCTTCCGTATTATTGATTCTGTCTATTCCGATATACTTCGTTGCAGATCCGAATGCCTTTCCGGCAACATCCTCATGGCCGTCGAGAGGAATTCCCATGATGCCGTATTCACTGTCATCCGTTACATACGGTTCGAAATCAGGCCATGCCCATGTTCCGTTGAGCCAGAATGCAGCCTCTCCTTCCGCAACATAGCTTGCGTTGAGGTCGTAGTCTGCTGCGAGCGGGTCATTGTGGTTGATATTATTTGCAACGAGAACATCGAATGTATCCATGAAAGCGTTGAAAACGCCGTTGTCCTCGAATGTCGTTTTTCCGTCATGGACATCCTTGAGGAAGGCCATTCCGCCTTTCTGAGTTCCGTCCTGATATGCATAGATCCACTGATATGTCTTCTGTCCTATGGACCAGTCTTCGGAATTCAATACTACAGGATACTCCATTCCGCCGGCTTTGAGCTCCGCGAGAAGAGCCTTGAAAGACTCGAGAGTTGCAATTTCTGACGGATCAAATGTCCTTCCGGTTATTTTTTCAATGGCTGTTTTGTTGTAGATGAGGCATGTAGCTTCAACAGTTACAGGCATGCCGTAGACCTTTCCGTTCATGACAACACCGAGGGACTCGCCGCCGACACTTACCCACTTCTCATCGGAGAGGTCGGCAAGCTTCTCGCCTCCGAGATCCCT
>CAZGNN010000327.1:0-2095 GCA_964527335.1 uncultured Spirochaetaceae bacterium
AGCGGAATCTGGTATGAGATATCACCCGGGAGGGGACAGAAATCAGGATTCTACTGCGACCAGAGGGAGAACAGGAAGATCAGCGAGAAATATACGTCCGGTAAGACTGTACTCGACGTCTGTCCGTTCACCGGGGCATTCACGCTCCATGCTCTGCGTTCCGGGGCCCTCTCTGTCGACGCCGTGGACAGCAGCGAAAGTGCCCTCAGGCACCTTCTCTATCAGATACACCTCAACGAGAATAAGGGAGTGCTCCCGCAGGGAAGCCGTGACAGGGTCACGACAACGACAGCAGACTGCTTCAACTACATGAGAACGGTAGAAGAAGACAAGTACGATGTAATCATCCTCGACCCGCCGAAGCTTGCACAGACGAAGAGCAAGCTCGAGAATGCGATAAAGGCCTACAAAGACCTGAACAGGGTTGCAATGACGAAGATAAAGAGCGACGGAATCATCATAACGTTCTCGTGCTCGGGTGCCCTCACAAGGGAAAACTTCCTTCTTCTTCTGAGCTGGGCCGCTTCAGATGCGGGCTGTGAAATCCAGGTACTCGAGACACTAAGCGCAGGCTCGGATCACCCCGCGAGGATATCATTCCCGGAGAGCCAGTACCTCAAGGGCTTTGTACTGAGAGTCATAAAGTGAAAGGAGAGTCTCCCTTTCTGGGGGAGACTCAGCAAACACAGATATATAGAAAAAGGAGCCTACTCAGTTATTCTCTTCTTTCCCGCTGTCTTCACAGCCGCAGCCGCAGTCACTCTCCGGCTTTGCTTCGCTCGTCTCATCACAAGATGATTTCTTTGTGCACCTGCCGCAGGGAGTTGCAAAGAAGAGCACCAGGCCCCAGAATGTTCCCATTGCAGTAAGGATGATTGCATCAAGGTTGTCGGCGTTGAAGTAACCCGAATAATGCTGTGTATATGTCGTTCCCCATACACGGTATGTTTCCGTATACGGGAGAGAAACTGAATAGCAGAGTAACAGAACAAGTCCGATCAGGCAGAGCCCTGCGAACACAAGTGAACAGATTTTCAAAACAGATTTTTTCATTTCATTTACCTCTCTGTCTGTAATGTAATACCCAACGGGGAGGAAAACAACTCTCCGTCTTCAAATGACAAAGAGTCTATCCTTATCCTACACAGAAGCGACAAAATGTGAAGAAAGAGACTCATTTTCCGGGATCATTGAGCCACGTTATACCGTCGATGATCTCTCTGAAGTACGGCGAACTCTGGTACTCCGGGTATGACTCATGGAAGACACCGTCCCAGACGGCCTCTCCGCTGTCGGGGACATAGTCGCCGTCGGTGTCGAGAGCGTATGTGTGAGTAAGCTCTTCGCCGCCTACCGTAAAGGTTGATGTGTCGAACACCTGGAGTTCTCCGCTGACGATTTTCTCCACTGTCCCGTCGATTTTCTCCACTGTCCCTTCCGCTGCGATACTCTCGTTCAGAGGAGTCAGGACTACGTCTCCGTCCTTCATCGTTCCCGTCCAGTCTGACGGGTTCTCCACTCCGTCGAGATAGTTACGGATGAATGTGTAGAAATACCTCGTCCAGTCGATACGGCAGGAGATGAGGGACGAGAGCGGTGCAACTCCTGTCATATCCGAGTTGTAACCCGTATGGTAGACACCCTTCTTCTGAGCAGTGAGAGCGGGAGTTATCGTATCACTGTGCTGGCTTATGATTACGGCACCGTTGTCTATGAGCGAGTCCGTTGCAGCCTCCTCGAGCGTCATGTCACCCCACGTGTCGACGAAGAAGACTATCATGCGGCTTGAGGGACAGACGCTTCTCACTCCGAGATAGTAAGCCGTCATTCCCGACACGACTTCTCCCAGCGAGTATGTTCCGACGTAGCCGACTACGGCCTCTTCCTTACTTATCTCGCCCTTCTCTATCATCTCGTTGAGCTTCATGCCGGCAGCGACACCGGAGACGTAACGGCCTTCATAGATTGCGGCGAAAGCGTTGTATGTGTTGTTTCTGCCGTCACTCTGACTCTCGCAGTTCGTCATCGATACAAAGAGAGTATCGGGATAGTCAGAAGCAACACTGAGCATATATGGCTCGAAGCCGTAGCTGTT
>CAZGNN010000328.1:0-2085 GCA_964527335.1 uncultured Spirochaetaceae bacterium
GGGGTATCGGGTCCGGGAGTCATCAACCACGCGCTCCAGAAGGTGAAGGGAAAGGACTTCGGTGTTCTTGCAGATACGATAAAGAAGACAGCATTCAAGGTCACGAGACTGGGGCAGCTCGTTGCCCAGGAAGCTTCGAAGAGACTTGGAATCCCGTACGGAATCGTGGACCTCTCACTCGCTCCGACTCCGGCTGTCGGTGACTCCATTGCCGAGATTCTCGAGAGCATGGGACTTGAGAGAGTAGGTGCCCCCGGCACGACTCTTGCCCTTGCGCTCCTCAATGACCAGGTGAAGAAGGGCGGAATCATGGCGTCAAGCTACGTCGGAGGACTCAGCGGTGCCTTCATACCCGTGAGTGAGGACCACGGCATGATAGAGGCTGCGGAAATCGGATCCCTCTCAATCGAGAAACTCGAGGCCATGACCTGCGTATGCTCCGTCGGACTTGATATGATAGCCGTTCCCGGTTCCACGAGCGAGAGTACGCTCAGCGGTATAATCGCGGACGAGATGGCAATCGGCATGATAAACCAGAAGACAACGGCCGTGAGGATAATCCCGGTTATCGGAAAGGATGTCGGGGATACTGCCGAATTCGGAGGCCTTCTCGGCTATGCCCCGATAATGAAAGTCAACTCATACTCATGCGAAGACCTCATAAAAAGGGGAGGAAGGGTACCCGCACCTGTACATTCGTTTAAAAACTGATGGAGATTTCGGGTATTTGACGTCAGATGTTGGCCTTTTCGGGTAATTACGGTTATCTTAAGGCCAGGGAGAAAATGATATATGTCAGAAAACAGTTCAATTCTTTCATCTGCCATGAGCAGAGAAAATGCATTTTTAAGAAAAGTCTATCTCTGGATGGCATCGGCTCTCGTACTCACAGGAGCTGTGGCTTATCTTGTGGGAACAAGCGAGTCCCTCATCAGAGTGCTCTATACGAATCCTGTGCTCATCATAGCACTGGTAGTTGCCGAGCTTGTGATGGCAGTCGTGCTTTCGGCACGGATCGAGAAGCTCAGCCAGGGAGCGGCAATCGCTCTCTTCTACGGCTACAGTGCCGTTAACGGCCTCATGCTTTCATCCGTCGTCGTATGCTACGCCGGAACGAACATCCTTCCGCTTTCACTCGGAACGACAGCAGTCGTCTTCATAATCGCATCGGTATACGGAGTGGTCACGAAGAGATCGATCAAGGGCTGGGGCGGCTGGCTCTGCATGGCACTCATCGGCCTCATGATAGTGTCGCTAATCAACATGTTCCTCGGCTCCTCGAGCCTTGATTTTCTCATCAGTGTCTGCGGAGTCCTCATCTTCACGCTTCTCACCGCGTGGGATACAAAGAAGGTCCTCGAGATGAACAACAGCTACGGAACGATGATGGACGAGAGCGAACTCAATAAGATATCGATACTCGGAGCACTCGAGCTCTACCTCGACTTCATCAACATCCTCATGTATCTCATCAGACTCTATGCAAGAGTTAGGAAGAACGACTGAGCTTATATTCGAGAGCAGGGACCTTCTCGCATTCTACAAGGAGAAGGGCCTTGCAACAGTCCCCCTCAAGAGAAATAGTGAGGGGGATTCTCTGCTGACGAAAATCGCAGAAAATTATCCCGAAGTCAGGAGAGTGAAGGGGCTAAACGAATGGGAAGGCGGTATCATCCACCGCCTCGATACTCCGACATCGGGTATCGTACTCTGTGCACGAAACGATGAAGCCTACGTTGAACTCATCTCAGCGCAGAAGCACAACCTCATCGAGAAGCACTACATTGCAGCAACGACGGCGAAGGACAACGCTCTTCCCGGCTTCGAACCCTTCCCGTACACCTTCCAAAAAAACACACTCCAGATAACATCATACTTCCGCACCTACGGAGAGAAGGGAGCCTCGGTGCGTCCCGTCCTCACGAACAGACGATACCAGAGCGGCGAAAAATACACTACTGCAGTCAGAAGAACATCCACCCCCGATACCTTCGAGTGCATAATCACAAAGGGCTTCCGCCATCAGATAAGAGCCCACCTCTCCTGGAGCGGGCACCCCATCATCGGCGACGACAGATACGGCGG
>CAZGNN010000329.1:0-2085 GCA_964527335.1 uncultured Spirochaetaceae bacterium
TGAACCCTATACCGAGAATTTCATAGAACTTTCCGTTTGATGTAATCAGTTCCAACAGCCCCAGCACATAGCAGATACCAAGCACAAGGAGAAGATAGACACCTCGCGCTTCTCTTTCCGTTTTCGTCTTCATGGCCACATATTATCCAATTTCCGGACGGTAAGAAAGTCTCCCGTTACAGGCACTGCCGTATCGTCTGCGTGCCACGAGGATGGGCACGTCCCTGTGAAATTCAAAGTTCCCGGATACTGAGTCAAGAAACCGCATAAAAGAGTATATACATCCTTCCTGTCGAGTATGATTGACAGATTGCCTTATAGGGCGAAGAAGATTACATACCTTTCACGCTGTTCTTCAGAAGTGCTCTGAATTCCTCCGTTCCCCTGACATACGGCTTATCCCTGTTCGTGAGTATGTAGACAGGATTGGTCTTCTCAAGATTCCTTATCGGGAAAGCGTAGAGAGTGTTGTCTGAACTTCTGTTCATCTCTTCCAAGTGCGGCAGATACATCGAAAGACTGAAGCATGCCGCAATGTTGTTCCTTGCCATATCCTGATGGAGGTCGAAGTGTCCGGATCTGTGAACACAGTTCAGCGTGAGATTCTCTTTTTTCAGGAGCTCATCAAGAATCTGCATGCAGTGAAGATGTTCAAGGCTCATCGAGAACGGCATAGCACGGAAGGAGCGGAGGTCTGCACCTTCATTAAAGCTCCCGATACATCCGGGATAGCTCTCGGGAAAATACGAACGCAGCATATCATCACTCACGACAAGATAGAGCTTCTCGTCAAGAAGAAGTTCCTTCTCTATGCACTCCGGTGCCACCGGTGATATTCCGCTGAAGGCAAGGTCGAGTTCCCCCTTAACAAGCATTTCTCTGAGTTCCTCGGCATTCCCGATTACTCCCCTGATGCCGTAATCGGGATACATATCCCTGAATTGTCTCATGAGGGGCGGCATAATCATGCGGAAGCGTCCCTCCGTAGTACCTACTCTTATGACTGACTCAGGTCTGTTCATTTGACTCTCCCCTCTTCAACAGAGTACTTATAACATTCCGGGGACAACTGCTCAACCTCAATCTTCATTACATAGTCCTCAATACGCTCTTCAATTGAGGGACCGAACAGTCATCGGGATCTGTTCCCTCATTTCCGCAGATCTTAATGAAACTGAAGATTTCTGAGTTTCCCTGTCTCAATATCTGATACACTTGTGTCATAAACTTGTCTCAAGGAGAAAATCATGGAAAAAGGATCATACCCGCTGAAACTGTCTGAGGATTTGAGTATCAACCTCTTCGAGTATTCTGCCATAACGCTGAAAGGAACGAAGAAGCAGAAAATCGTCAAAACCATCATCGAGAACAACAGGGAGTACGACACCATCGTGCTCGACAGAGACGGCATCATGTCTGCTCCCGCAGGAAACGAATATCTTGAGGGAGAAAGAAAACCGGTCATCAGACTGAACGAGCTCGCAGACAGGGAAATCGAAAGCCGTATGGAGAAACTGGCATATGCAGGGTGCAGAAATTTCTTCGAATACAACCTCAAGAATACAGAAGGCGACGTGATGAAACCGACTCTCGTGTTCTACCTGAGCCGTAACCTCACACGTACAGCTGACAGTTCACTCAGGAGACTTGCAGTCTTTGCAAAGGCCGTCGGACTCTTTCCTTTCTTCTGCGACCCCGAGGACGATAAGATATCTTTCAGTCTGCTCGGATCTTCATTCCTCGATATAACAGCAGACAAGGACGGATCTTACATAACCGAGCACAGTGTCACCGTTGATACGCCCTTCTCTCTGTAGACAAAGAAGTGACAGAAAGAGATATCCTCTATGGAACATCTGCAGATTAAGGCGAGATGACGGAGACTCAGATGAACACAAAAAAGCGAAAGAACTCTTCTTGTATAAATCTGCTCCTTTCCTTTAACTCGAAAAAAGGTTGAAACAAAAGTCTTCTTTCTCCTGATGAGAGTCCTCAAATCCGTTTCACATCGGACAGAGTGTCAATCACCTCTTACCCCGGCCCCGCTGAGATGTCCGTCACTGACGTTGATCTGTACGGGGATGG
>CAZGNN010000330.1:0-2080 GCA_964527335.1 uncultured Spirochaetaceae bacterium
CTGCAGACAGCCCTGCTGTTTCTTCTGAGCTCTCTTGTCGCCTTTTCCTTATGGCTTTCATAGCTGTACGGATCGAAGAGAGCAGTCTCGAGATTCCTTATTTCGTCCCTGAAGGTGTCGATTGATGTCATAGTGCTATTCTAGCGTTTAAAATATTAAAATTCCATGCACAAAAGTGTATGTTTATGCAGTTTCTATGCACCAATCTGATTGACAAAGTAGTACTATACGTCTATTCTTACGACTATATTTTCAGTCTTAACTGACAATTGGAGATCTTGAATGAAGAAAATCTTACTTTTCACACTGGTCATGGTTCTTTCCCTGTCACTCTTTGCAGCAGGTTCAGCGGAAAAGACAGGTGCAAAATACAGAGTCGGCATCTGCCAGCTCGTACAGCACGTGGCTCTCGACAGCGCAACGGAAGGCTTCAAGGATGCTCTCAAGGCAGCCCTCGGAGATGACGTCGAATTCGACGAACAGAATGCGAGCGGCGAAGCAGTGAACTGTTCAACCATCATCAACGGCTTCGTTTCTTCAAACGTGGACCTCATCCTTGCAAACGCAACTGCTCCTCTCCAGGCGGCAGCTTCGGCTACTGCAACGATTCCTGTTCTCGGAACATCTGTCACGGACTATGCTTCCGCCCTTGAAATCGACAACTGGAACGGAACGGTCGGAAGAAACATCAGCGGAACAAGTGACCTTGCTCCTCTCTCCGAGCAGGCTCAGATGATAAAGGAGCTTTTCCCCGAGGCAGAAACAGTCGGTCTCTTCTACTGCACGGCAGAGGCGAACTCCGTCTACCAGATCGAGACAATCGACGGCTATCTCACCGCCCTGGGATACAAGACGAAGAAGTATTCATTCACGGACACGAACGATGTCACGAGCGTCGCGCAGAAGGCTGCTGACGAATGTGATGTCATCTACATACCGACAGACAATACTGCCGCATCCAATACCGAAGCAATCGCGAACGTGGTAGTTCCGTCGAAGACACCGGTCGTCGCAGGTGAAGAGGGAATCTGTGCCGGCTGCGGTGTCGCGACCCTTTCAATCTCCTACTATGATCTCGGCTACGCTACAGGCGAGATGGCCGTGAAGATTCTCCGTGACGGTGCAGACATCTCCACAATGCCTGTAGAGTATGCTCCGCAGGTCACGAAGAAGTACAACGCATCAATCTGCGAGCAGCTCGGAATCACGATTCCCGAAGGCTACGAGGCAATCTGAGTATGCTGTCTCTTGTAAACGCTCTGCCGGGGGCGGTGTGTCAGGGCCTCATCTGGGGCATCATGGCTCTCGGCGTATATATCACATTCCGCATTCTCGATACTGCGGACATGACAGTTGACGGCTCCCTGGCAACAGGGGGTGCTGTCTGTGTAATGCTGATCAGAAGCGGCTGCAATCCCTGGCTTGCGGTTCTCTGTGCTTTCCTTGTCGGAGCTCTTGCGGGGCTTGTCACGGCACTTCTCCACACGAAGTGCGGCATTCCAGCAATTCTTGCCGGAATCCTCTCGCAGCTTGCCCTGTACTCCGTTAACCTCAGGATAATGGGAGGAAAGTCCAACCAGCCTGTCTCGGTCGACAAGTACAGCCTTCTCGTGTCACAGAGATACGTAAGGACACTCGGCCTGAATAACCCGATTCTCCTTGTAGTGATTCTCCTTGCACTCCTAGTTGCCTTCATGTACTGGTTCTTCGGTACGGAGAAGGGTTGCTCGATAAGAGCCACCGGAGCCAACAAGCAGATGGCGAGAGCCCAGGGTATAAACCCGGACAACGACATAATCCTCGGCCTTATGATTTCCAACGCACTCGTGGCATTCTGCGGAGCGCTTGTTGCACAGTATCAGGGATCAAGTGACGTCAATATGGGACGCGGCGCAATTGTCATCGGACTTGCGGCAATCGTCATCGGAGAAGGTGTCTTCGGTAAGATAAAGCACAACTTCGCCGGTACTCTCGCATTCGTCGTACTCGGTGCCGTGGTCTACTATATAGTAATCCAGGTGACATTGCTCTTCGGTCTCAACACCAACGACCTCAAGCTCATCACCGCCGTAATCGTCGG
>CAZGNN010000331.1:0-2065 GCA_964527335.1 uncultured Spirochaetaceae bacterium
ATTAACGGGTTAAAAAATTGAAAGAGTCAAAGACCTCGTCGATACTGACTCCGACTGCCCCTTTCACCTCTTTCTGCGCCTTCTCGCGGACTGCAACTACTCTGTAGCGGTCCCTGAGTTCGAGTGCCCGCCATAAGAGGCGCTCGCTCTCGCTGTCGAGAACAAAGACGATAAGGTATCTCCTCCCGCCGTTTTCGGTGAGAAGATTGAGCTCCTCTCCGTCATAGACGGGCTTCCAGACAGCGTATCCGGCCTCCACGAGTTTCTCGTAGAGATACCTTTCGGCCTTGACCGAGGCCCTCACTGACCAGGGTCTCTTCACTGCGTTGTACGGCAGGGGATAGTGTACGCTCTCCCCCGTCGTCGCATTCCTCTCAACATCGTAGAGGGGAACCTCCCTCGAGTGTACGAGTAAATCATCGGGGACCTCTTTCGAGAAGAGGATTTCCCTTGTCCTGTCATTCATCCGTCAGCCTCCGCGCCTCAGAAAGGATATCATCATCAGAGGGAAGTGTTTCACCTTCGAGCTTCTTTGTAAAGGCAAGGGGTATGTCCTTTGCCGAAAGTACACTGATCACAGCGTCCCTGTTGACTTCACGTACAAGCCTGAGGACAGTCTCGGCAATGCTGCACTGCAGAGGAGTATCCTCGAGAATGAGAATCGAACAAAACGAAGAGGCTTCCTTTTTTATCGCATCCTCGTCGAGGGGCTTGAGGGACGCGATGTCGAGGAATGTGCACTCGTCTCCGGAGAGAAGTTTCTTTGCTCTGTTGAACGGCCTCGAGTACCCGATTACAAGAAGCTTCTTTCCCCTTCCGGTCTTCACGGCCTTTCCGGGAGGAAGGATGAAGGTGTCGTCTCCGACGTCGTCTGATTTATCGCCGTAGAGAGCCTTGTGTTCGAGAAAGATTACCGGGCAGTTCTCGTAGCTTGCCCCGATGAGGTACGCCTTCGCTGTCCTTGCATCGGATGGTGCAATAACCTTGAGGCCCGGAACGGAGAGGAAGAGAGACTCCAGGCACTGCGTGTGCTGTGCCCCGTGACCCGTGCCTCCGCCCATTGCCGTACGGACGATGAGAGGACACCTGAGCTGCCCCGCGGACATGAAGTACGCCTTTGCGGCATGGTTGATCACAGGATCCGAGACAAGCGTCAGGAAATCGCCGTACATGATTTCAACGACAGGCCTCTCCCCGAGGAACGCAGACCCGGCAGCCATGCCTGTGAAGGTCTCCTCGCTCACCGGTGTCTCCATTATTCTGTCAGGATACTTCCTCCAGAGCTCTCCCGAGACTCCGAAACATCCGCCGTATATCCCGATATCCTCCCCGATGAAGTATGTCCTTCTGTCTTCCCTGAGGATTGCATCCAGGGCTTCCCTCACGGCCTCGCGGTATGTTGCACTGTGTCTGCTTCCCTCCGTGGAGACGAAAGCATCGGAAGATGGAATGACAAGAGCTTCTGCCTCCTCGAGAGAGAGTGTGTCATCCTTTGTTTCGAGTGCCTTCTCCCAGGCCTCCCCGATTACGTTCTTTTCCTTTTCGACGAGAGACGAAAGCGTTGCTTCGTCGATGTTGTGCCGGCGGACAAAGACGAGTATAGGATCCTTCTCCTTCCACTTTTTCTCCTCGTTCCTGTCTCTGTAGAGGAGCCTGTCCGACTTGCTGTGACCGCACTGCCGGTAGGTATCCGCTTCGATGAAGAAGGGCCTGTGATGTGCGAGGATATACCTTCTCGCATCCTTTACACAGTCAAAGACGGCGTCGTAGTCATTGCCGTCAACTGTCCTGTATCCGATATTATACCCTTCAGAGCGGGAAGCGACACTTGATGTGCTGATCATCCTCTCCGTCGATGCGGACATTCCGTAGTGGTTGTTCTCCATATAAAAGAGGACGGGAAGGTTCCACACGGACGCAAGATTCATCGCTTCGTGGAGCGTTCCCCTGCTTGATGCACCGTCCCCGAAGACGGCGACTGCAATGTTATCCTTTCCCTGACGGCTGAGGGCAAGGGATGCGCCGAGGGCAAGAGGGATTCCGGAGCCGACAACAGCCGAGGAGC
>CAZGNN010000332.1:0-2063 GCA_964527335.1 uncultured Spirochaetaceae bacterium
CTCATGGTGGAGTCAGAAAAACGTTGCTATCAACAATAACCGGGAAGGAAAACAGGACGGAAATCACGGAAAAGGATGATTTGAAAATTCTCCCCGTCCGATAAGCGTTTTGTCAATTTTTAGCAAAAGTGACAGAACGCTCTCTGGAAAGAATGAAAAATCTTCCCCCTCCTGTGTAAAATCTGGGGTACAATCAATAAAACGCTAATCTTTTATAGATAATAAGAGGAGAATATGGTTCTAACCGAAAGACAACAGGGAATACTGGATGGAAAGGAAGGAGATGTAAAGGCCAAGGTCATGAAGACGCTCGTCATGTACGGCGAGACGTTCGGAGCGGAGAAAATGGTCGACATCACGGGTGAGTACGGTCACCTTGTCACGTCGTTCGGGCTGTCGGTGATGAAGCCCGTGTACAGCCTTATGGATACTCTCATCGAGGGAGGAGCGGTGTCGGGACAGAAGTTCACCGTCGACCCGATGCCTCTGGAGAAATGCCTTCCGAAGACATTCATCCAGAATGTGTTCTTCAAGGTGATGTATTCAAAGCAGAAGGAGTATGACGAGCAGCTGAAGAAGCTCGGAATCCTCTCGTCCGATTCCTATACCTGTACATGCTATATGGATGAAGTGGGAAACATTCCCCACGAGGGTGACATCCTCTCATGGGCGGAGAGCTCTGCCGTCGTATATGCCAACAGCGTACTCGGCGCACGCTGCAACCGCAACTCCGGCATTCTCGATCTCTTCGGTTCCATAGTCGGCTGTGTCCCTTACTTCGGTCTTCTCACCGATGAGGGAAGAAAGGCGACCTGGCTTATCGAAGTGAAGACTTCGAAGAGACCCGAAGCCCAGCTCCTGGGCTCCGCCATCGGCATGAAGGTCATGGAGGAAGTTCCGTACGTCGTCGGACTCGACGGCTACTTCAACGGCCTCGACAGCGATGCGAAGGCCTACCTCAAGGACTTCGGTGCGGCGACCGCCTCGAACGGTGCCGTGGGACTCTACCACATAGAGAATCTGACACCGGAAGCCGTGAAGCAGGGCAGGGGCCTTCTCACAGCAGGTTACAAGACTTATGTAATTGACGATGCGGAACTCGAGAGAGTCGAGAAGAGCTATCCTGTAATCTGGAAGGATAAGAACGCAAAGCCGAAGCTTGCGTTCATCGGATGCCCGCATCTCTCGAAGGAACAGCTTCTGTCATGGAGCGGAAGAATCGACGAGGCACTCGGAAAGAACGGACGCGACAAGGTTGAAATCCCGACAGTCATGACGGCGGCCCCCGCTGTCATGGAGGCCTTCAAGAAGACCGAGGAGGGAAAGAGACTCGAGAGACAGGGTGTGATTCTCTCGCATATCTGTCCGCTGATGTACATGAATAACCCCATGTGCGGAAAGATGCCGGTAATCACATGCTCGAACAAGCTCAGGACCTACACATCTTCAAGGTTCTACAAAGAGGATGAACTTTTATCAATCATCACAGGAGGCAGGGTATGAAGAAGACATTCCAGGGAAGGGCAGTCGTAAAGGGAAATACGGAAGCAGTCGCACTCGTAAGCCGCGGAGGATTCAACACGCTTGCTTCCTACCAGCATTCACTGATGTTCGGAGATAAGGAAGGTAAGTGCTCGGATCAGAACAATCCCGATTTATATAATAAGGCAATGGCGGGAAGTGCACTCTGCATGCCGCAGACAATCGGCTCGACTACGGGAGGACTTGTTCTCTTCTGCGCCGCTAGCATGGGCCGTCAGCCGAAGTGTCTTCTATTCTCCAAGCCCATCGATTCACTTGCGGCGGCAGGAGCAATACTCAGCGAAGTATGGACTGATGCCGAGATGCCGACAGTTGACAGCCTCGGGGACGAGTTCCTTTCATTCGTCCAGACCGGAGATAAGATAACGGTACATGAAGACGGAAGTGTCGACGTCGAAAGATGACGGCATGACAGACTCCACAGAGCGGGCACTTCGGTGCCCGCTGTTCCGTATTGTTTTCTCAGAAGAAGTGCCCCTCATCGGGGCATCTTCTGATATGTTGTGTCAGATCTTCATCGC
>CAZGNN010000333.1:0-2062 GCA_964527335.1 uncultured Spirochaetaceae bacterium
AGCAGATTCAAGATTTAATTAACTCGATAAAGAAGGAAGGCATCGACAGTGCCACCGAAGAAAGCAGGAAAATCATCGAAGAGGCAACACGGAAGGCAGAGGCCATCGTAAAGGAAGCCGAAGCCGAGAAGGAGAAGATGCTCAGTGACGGAATGCGTCAGCTTGAGAAGGAGAAGGCAAGTTTCAGCGAGTCGCTGAAGATGGCTGCCCGCGATCTTTCGCTCTCATTCAGAAAGGAAATCGAAGGCAAGATCCAGGCTCTCCTCGACGAGAAGGTGAAGAACGCATTCGATGAAGCAACACTCAAGGAGCTGTTGACGACAGTCATCGAAGCCGAATTCAAGGGTGATGTCGTAGTCACGCTCCCCGAGGATAAGAGAAAGAGCATTGCTTCTTCCCTTGCATCGGAACTTGCGTCCCAGCTCGAGAGGGGAGTTGAACTTTCGTTCTCCCAGTCCCTCCAGGGCGGTTTCAAGGTAGCGGCAAAGGACGGCAGGGCTTATATCGACCTGTCGGATGAAGAGACAGTCAAGCTTCTCTATCCATACATTTCATCATCGGTCAGAGAACTCATCTGAGGAGAAGTGCGGTGGCTGAGTACATCTATTTTATCGCATCTCTCCCGTACCTCTCGATAGACCGCGAGTCCCCGATGAGCTACACGTCATTTCTGGAGCTTGCCAAGGAGCAGCTTTCGAAGAAGGACTATCTGACGCTCACGAAGGCCACGTTCGACCACGAGAAGGAAAAGGTGTCGAGCAGAATCATCTCCGACTGGGACGACTTCAACTACTGTCTCAACGAGTACCTCACGGAGGAAAGGGCGAAGAAGCTCGGAAAGAAGAATCCGGAGTACAGGGCCAGGTGCAGGCACAGCGAGGACATTCAGAAGAAGGCGGAGTCAATCGTCAGGATTGAGAATCCCCTCGACGCCGAGAAGGCAATCCTCGCCGAGTATTTCTCGTTCCTCTCGTCGCATGAGGTGGATTCGCAGTTCTCGCTCGACGCTCTCATCATCTACGGCCTTTTACTGCAGATCAAGGAGCGTGTCTCCTCGTTCGACAGAGTGAAGGGAAGAGAGGAGTTCGATCGACTTTATCAGGATATAAGAAAAGATATTTCCTTAAGGAGTAACTTATGAGTAATAAAACCGGCAGTGTTGTCGGTGTAAACGGCAACCTCGTCAAGGTCAAGTTTGACGATACTGTAATCAAGAACGAAGTAGGCTTCATCCTGGTCGGCTCCGAGAGCCTGAAGGGAGAGGTCATCCGTGTCACCGGAAGCGTTGCTGACTTGCAGGTTTATGAAGATACATCCGGCCTTTCGGTCGGCGACAGAGTAGAGTTCACGGGTGCCATGCTTTCCGTAGAGCTCGGACCGGGCCTTCTCACACAGGTATATGACGGCCTCCAGAACCCGCTTCCGCAGCTTGCGGAGAAGTGCGGCTTCTTCCTCCAGAGAGGAGTCTACCTTGACCCGATTCCCAACAAGGAATGGGATTTAAAGGTAACGAAGAAGGTCGGCGACACGGTCTTTGCAGGTGACAGCTTCGGAGAAGTGAAGGAACTTCTCTTCACACACCGCATTTTCGTTCCGTTCACTCTTGTCGGTGAATGGAAGATCGTCTCCATCGTTCCCGACGGCAGATATCACGCAAAGGATACTATCTGCACAATCGAGAACCAGAAGGGCGAGAAGAAGGATCTCTCGATGATCATCACCCAGCCTGTCAAGGTTCCTATCAAAGCTTACAGCGAGAGACTGAGGCCAGATGAGCCGATGGTCACGAAGATCAGACTCATCGACACGTTCCTTCCCGTCGCAAAGGGCGGCACATACTGTATCCCGGGACCGTTCGGTGCCGGAAAGACAGTCCTGCAGCACCTTACGAGCAAGAACGCCGATGTAGACATCGTAATCATCGCGGCTTGCGGTGAGCGTGCAGGTGAGGTCGTAGAGACACTCAAGGAGTTCCCGGAACTCATCGACCCGAGAACCGGACGCTCTCTCATGGAGAGAACAATCATCGTCTGCAATACATCGAGTATGCCTGTCGCGGCAC
>CAZGNN010000334.1:0-2061 GCA_964527335.1 uncultured Spirochaetaceae bacterium
TATAATACAGTGCTATGGTCGTACTGATTGCAGATTTGAAGAATGGTACTGTTACCGAGAGGGAGTGGACTGAAAAGTGTTCACCTCTCGAGTGTGCACTTTCTCTTCACTCCGAGTTCGGTGACGACAGCCTTGTAATCGGCTCCGTTCCTGAGGAGCGTGCATCAGACGGGACGGCTTCCGTATTCCCGATTGTCTATCACTCCGAAATCTCGGGTAAGAGGGAAGTGTCCTCTCTCACGAGCGGACACGGTTACTCACTTCTTCGGCTTTCGATTGCGGCCCTTGTGATTGTCGGCCGTGCAGATAAGCTCAAGTACATTACACTCACTCCCTCGAAGAAGGAGATTCTCCCTTCCGAGAACATGAGAGCCGAAAGCTCCTCTTCCTTCGAGAGCGTTGTCGCGTCTCCGGGAGAGATATGTCTCACGACAGGCGTCGCCGCAGACAAGGGTGTCTGGTTCGGGGCCGTACAGTTCTGCGGCCGCAATATCCCGGGACTGGGACTTGGACACGCATTCTTTGCACATAACCTCAAGAGCATTGTTCTCACGTCATTCTCCGACGGAGGACAGGAAAAAAGGAGCGACTCTTCCTCCCGCACGGGCAGAAACTCCTTCATGAAGCGACTCCGCACCTACGGCGAGTATGCGATAATCCCCTCATCCCTGAGTCTCGGGTGGACTCCGATTTATAACTACTCTGACCGCTTCGACCCGAGAGTGAGCAACATCGACGGACGCTCTCTTGCAGAAAGGTACGGTAACTATCCCGACGGATGTCCGGGATGTTCTCTCTCGTGCCTGAGACGTACAAGGGACGGCTCTTCACTTCCCCGGTGGACTGATCTTCTGTACCTCGGGCCGAACATCGGCTTCTTTGACCTTGCCAACATCCAGAAGATATACTCTGCAGTCGTCTCTGCCGGCCTTGAAATACCGACAACGGGCGGAATTCTGAGCTATGTCATATCTCTTCCGGCAGAGGAGAGGTCCCTCTACCTCAGGGACGCATCTGTCGAGAGTATTACGGCATTCATTTCAAGACTCTCGACAGGATCCGTGCTTCCGAAGGGACTTGTATCCCTTCCGGATGCGGTCCAGGGCTATGACCACCGTCCTGTACTCTATGATCTCAGGGGTGCCTTCAGCGAGGCGATTCTCCTGTCTCAGGGACTGGACTTCGTTCTTCCGGGAACTCTCTTCTTCCCGAAGAAACCGGTGAACTGGAAGTGTGCGGCAGTCTTTGCTCTCTACGAGACTGTATATACCCTGGCCCTGTCCAGTCTCGGGTATCCGTCATTTGCAGTATCGATCGAATACTGTTCACGTCTTCCCGAGTGCGTCTTCCACGTTCCTTTCCTTGCACGGTTCTTCCTCAGGCGTTTCTCCGCCTTCGGCTACAGGTCCGATGAGCTTCTCTCGAGAGGCTTTGCTCTCCTCGAGGAAATAAATCCCTCCTGGCATCAGATTCCCACGGCCTTCACCATGAACAGCGTCTCGTCATACGATGCGGCGACGGTGCCGATGAAGAGGCTTCAGGACGCCTACGACGAGGAGAAGCTGAGGCTTCTTATCTCGCTGAAGTCATCAAGCGAGAAGAGACAGAGGGCTGAGGGTGTGAAGAGTGCGAATGTTGCACCGTCTGAAGACCGCGGAAGCGACGCAGATCCCGGATTAAGCGAATAAAGATTACCTTTTCTTCCGAGAAATGGGATATGAGTGTGTCCCGTAATGAGAACATCGGTGTCATCCGGGATATCGAGGGGAGTGTGGCCGTGCGTTACCACTACCTTTCTGCCATATATCACTGTTGTGTAAAGAAGAGGCGGAAAAGGAAGAGAGCCGTATTCGTAATAGCGGTCACAGTTTCCTCTGACTCCCTCTATCGAGAAGAATAAAGGGTCATACGGGTCGGGACAGAGGTCCCCGGCAGAGATTATCCTTTCCGAGTTGAAATGCCTTCCGGCTTCCCTTATTCTCCGCATTGCGTCGGCAGAACCGTGTACATCGGAGAATACAAGACAGTTTCTTTCCATATCTTTATGATAGAGCTTTTTCT
>CAZGNN010000335.1:0-2026 GCA_964527335.1 uncultured Spirochaetaceae bacterium
GGGTCCTTCGGTCTCTTTCTCGAAAGCAACTGGACGAAGGTTCTGCAGGCAAGAGGAGAGATGACGATTCCGATGGTCGCGCAGGTAAGCGGAGCGCTTACGAACATCATCTTCGACCCCATCCTCATCTACGGTCTCGGACCGTTCCCGGAGATGGGAGTCAAGGGAGCGGCTATCGCAACTGTCATGGGACAGTGCGTCGCGGCACTCGTAGTCTGTCCGAAGGGATTCAGGAAGCCGCCGAAGAGAAAGGACGAATTCAGGGTGCTTGCAAAGAACACACTCCGCCTCGGCTATCCATCGATGCTGAGCCAGTGCACGATGAGCCTTTACATCATCGTCCTCAATCTCATCCTCGCAACCTTCTCCGATGCGGCAGTGACAGTACTCGGGCTCTACTACAAGTACCAGTCATTCTTCTTCATCCCTCTCCTGGCACTCCAGACATGCGTGGTTCCCATCATCAGCTACAACTGGGCGAAAAGAAACTACAGAAGGTGCAGGGAATGTGTGAACATGACACTCATCGTAGCCTCCGTCTTCATGCTTATCGGAATGTTCTGCTTCTGCGTGATTCCTAAGACACTTCTTTCCGTCTTCACCCATGACGAGGGAGTTCTTGAAGTCGGCATTCCGGCATTCAGACTCATCGGCCTCTCGTTCATCAGTGCCGTATTCTCGCTGACGTTTCCGGTATTCTTCCAGTCGATAGGCTCTTCAATGAAGAGCACGATGCTTGCCCTCACCCGCCAGATATTCTGTCTTATCCCGTTCTTCTACATTCTCTCGAGAATATCACTCACGGCAACGTGGGCGGCATTCCCGCTCTCGGAGACGACGGCAGGAGTTGCCGGTCTTATCTGTTATATAAGGGAACTCAGACGATGGAAGAAGGAGAGTTCAACATCTGTCAGCAGTACTCTCTGAGTGATGCAATCAGGGACGCCATATATTCATCCCCGAAGTCTGATGATATGTAGATAAGACTCCTGAGAGTAAGCTCCCTCTTTTTCTCTTCGGGGACCGTATCTTCCTTGATGATTCTCTCAAGCAGTGTGAAGATTTCCCTTGTCGACTCCCTGTCGAGGTCGGAGAGCTTCTCCAGGGGATAGTCGTCGTTGTGGCCGCAGGGATGCTGACATACGAAGCACGACGGGACGGTGCGTTTCTTCGCGTCGAGAAGCTCCTCTTTGATCTTGTCCTTCACGGAAGAAAGATCATCCATGCTGACACGGACAGTCGTATCGAGAAGAAGTGTCATCACGTCCTCAAGAGGATTCGTGTCGCTCTCGAGAGCCCGTGAGAGTCCGATTAAAGATGACAATACGGAAAGTGCATCGTCCGAGAAGTATTTACCCATAGATCCTGGCCTCCTCAGAAATATTAGCAGTACGCCTCTCTTTCTTCAATTTCCAATCTTGTTCTATACTCTCGGCATGGATGATTATCTTATAAGAACTGAAATGCTCATCGGAAAGGAGGCTGTGGAAAAGCTCTCCTCGTCCCGCGTCGCCGTATTCGGACTCGGGGGTGTCGGAGGCTACACTGTGGAGGCCCTCGCAAGAAGCGGCGTGGGGGCACTCGATCTCGTCGACAGCGACACTGTCGCTCTTTCCAATCTCAACCGCCAGATAATCGCCACGCGTGACACAATCGGGATGAAGAAGACGGAGGCGGCCGCAAAGAGGGTAAAACTGATTAACCCTGACTGCCGCGTCACACTTCACGATGTCTTTTACCTTCCCGAGACAAGGAACCTGTTCGACTTCAGAGAATATGACTACATCGTGGACGCCATAGATACAGTCACGGGAAAGCTGCAGCTTATCGAGGAAGCCGGACGCTGCAATACCCCTATAATCTCCTCGATGGGAGCGGGCAACAAGCTTGACCCTACACTCTTCAGGGTTGCGGACATATATGAAACAAGCGTGGATCCCTTATGCCGGGTAATAAGAGGCGAATGCCGTAAACGCGGGATAAGAAAACTCAAGGTCGTCTACTCGACGGAGAAACCTCTGACTCC
>CAZGNN010000336.1:0-2010 GCA_964527335.1 uncultured Spirochaetaceae bacterium
CATTCAACAGACTCGGGGAATGCCGTTCTGTCTACTACGAGCCTCTTATCTCATCAATATCACTGCTGTCGGTATGGGACCTGATGGAATACGGGGAAGGTATGCTCCTGAGATATCCTCAGTCGAGAAAGATGGACTCAATGATGGCCTTCCAGGACAATCCCCTGCTCTTCAGGGTGTTCGAGGAGACACGAGCCAAGGCGAGAATCCTCGACGTCGACAGCCTGGGGTCATTAAACCTCAAGGAGGCCGAGGGCAAGATAAGGGAAGTCATAGTGCTGTCGGAGACTCTCCAGCGCCGCTCGTTCTACCGTGCTGCGGAGGATATAAAGAAGAAAGGCGGTGTGAGGATAGTGTTCATCTCTGGCCCCGCATGCTCGGGAAAGAAGACAAGCGGACTCAAGCTCTGTGCAGAGCTCAAGATCCAGGGCTTCAATCCCATCATGCTGAGTCTCGACGACTACCGTAAACGCAACGAAAGCGGTAAGAGTTATGTCGACACGGCACTTCTTCAGAAGGAAGTGAAGGCACTTCTCAACGGTGAGGAGGTGACACTCACCTCTTCCGAGAGGGACAGGAAGCGTCTCTTCAGAACGCTCTCGGCAAAGATGGACGATAAGACGATTCTCGTCGTCGAAGGCGTGCAGACACTCAACGAGCATCTCATCCCCGACCTCAATGAAAATGAAATCTACAGGATTTTCGTATCTGCCCTGACGCAGCTCAATCTCGACACATGCTCCAACATCTCGACAAGAGACAACAGACTCCTCAGACGCATCGTAAAGGAATGCAGACAGAGGGACGTCAAGCCGAGTGAGATAATAAATGAATGGGAAGATATCGAAGAGGAGGAGAAGAACCTTCTCTTCCCCTACCAGAACAATGCGGACATGATGATAAATTCCGCTCTCGAATACGAGCTGGGCGTTCTCTATGCCGACGCGATGCCGCTCCTGAGATCAGTCAGACTCGAGGACGGCATGGCATATACGACGGCCAGGCGCCTGATGGCGTTCCTGGAACTCGTCAACCCGATTTCCCCCGAACTTGTTCCGTCGGACAGCGTTCTCAGGGAATTCATAGGAGGATCGGCCTTCCTCTTATCGTAAGGCCGTCCTGTCCTCAAGTGCCCCGGCTTCGAAGAGAATGTCGGGGCTTTTCTGTATCATTCTGAGGAGTCTCAGGGACGAACCGCAGGGCGCGTTCGTTCCGCTCTCCCAGGCTTCAACGGTCTTGCCAGCCACATTGAGGGCGGCGGCGAAGACTGCAGTCGAGAGATGGAGGGAGAGGCGGAGGGCTCTTATCTCCTTCGCGCTCATCTCCTCGGGAGCCACGCTCTTTATGTATTTGTTGCTTTTGGCAATGACGCCCTTCTTCTTTGGAAAGAGAGCGTCCTTGACGGCGTCCTTGTAGTAACTGCTGCTCAATTTGTCTTACCCAGTATGTGCATGGACTCTTCAATCTGAGCCTTCAGCTTCGCAATGCACTTGCCGCAGCCTGTTCCGGCTCCTGTAAGCTTCTGGAGGTCTTCGAGAGTCCTGACCTTGTCTTCCTTCACGAGGTTCTCGATCATCTGATCGGTAACACCCTTGCATTCGCAGATCATCGTCGCGACGTTGTTCTTGTACGGATTCGGAAGATTGTGTGTCTCGAGATAGTTGTCGATGGCAGCCCTGAGTGCCTTGTCACCGAGAACGGAGCAGTGGAACTTATGCTCCGGGAGTCCCCCGAGCTTGTCCATGATTGCCTTCGGGGTAAGCTTATAAGCTTCCTCGAGCGTCATCCCGATAGCCATCTCGCTCATCATGGATGTGGAGGCAATTGCACTTGCGCAGCCGTAGGTGAGCCACCTGAGGTCAGCTATCTTTCCGTCCCTGACCTTGATGCCGACTCTCATCTGGTCGCCGCAGGCAAGGGAACCAACTTCCCCCACTCCTTCGGCCTCGAAGTCGTCACCCTCCTTCCAGAGGTTTCTCGGATTCATGAAGTGATCCTTGACTATATCTG
>CAZGNN010000337.1:0-2006 GCA_964527335.1 uncultured Spirochaetaceae bacterium
CTCTCCGTATATATGACGTCCTTTATTCTCGAAAGGGAGTATGTGATGATTGTCCCGTACTCGCTCTCCGCCTTGAGGTACCAGATCTGCGAATAGTTGATGAGAACCATCGGATTGACACAGAGCTGTGTCTCGCCGCGCTTGGAATTGACGTATTTCAGTTCGATTGTACGTCTCTCCTTGATTGCATTCACGAGCTTCGTGAATATGGAATAGTTGACCTTCTCGAGTGCCGTGTAGAGGTACCTTACGGGGATATCTGAAGAGGATGTCTCCCCGGAGCCTTCGAACTGAGCTTTGAGGGGATTGTCAGCGGCGTGTGCCAGGGCATCGGCAATCGTCGAGTTGACGAAGGCCTCGTTGAGACGGGGCTTGTCGCCGTTGAATACGTACCAGTTGCCCTTTGAGGATCTCACGTACTCGACAGACGAGAGCTTATCCATATAGCCGATATCGGTAAGGCGCTCGCGGATGAAGTCGATATCCCTCCTGAACTCCCTGTTCGATATCCCGTACTTGTCCCTTATGTAGGCGTAGTCCAGCCTTCCGTCATCAAGACAGAGGATGTTTATCATATCCATTATGCGTTCAAGTCTGCTCACAGCCGTCATTATATGACGAGAGGGGTCAAAGAGAAAGGGGCAGATTTCATTCCGCCCCTTCTGACATGCCTTCGTTCTGTTATCTCAGGCCGTAGCGTGATACGAATGCCTCGGCATTCTGGATCGAGCCGCCTGCAGCACCCTTGACGATGTTGTTGACAAGAAGGCAGAAGCCGATCTTTCCTTCCTTCTTCCTGAGTCTTCCGGTGTAGACGACCATTCCCTTCGGGCTGCCCCAGAATGCATACTTCGGCTGCGGGAACGTGTCCTCCGGAGAGTACTGCACGGGCTGGGAAGGCGTCGAAGGAAGATCCACTTCCTCCTTGAAGTCTGACCATGCCTTTATGATGTCCTCGCACTCGACGTCCTTCTCGAGGTCGAGCCATACTGTCTCGAGGTGACCGAACATGACGGGAACACGTACCGTGAATGCATATACAACCGGATCGATGGAGAGAATCTTCTTGATTTCCTTGTCTATCTTCTCCTCTTCACCCTTGATGAACGGAATACAGTTGTCCGTGATGTCGAATGAGGAGAGACCGGGATATCCTGCACCAGATACGCTCTGATAGCTGTTGATTGTGATTGTCTTTATTCCGAACTTTCTCAGCGGAGCAAGAGCCATTGCGAGACCTGTCGTAACGCAGTTTGCGTTCGTTACGCAGAACCCCGTCTGCGGATAACCCTGCTCGCGGATGAGGTCGAGCTGCTCGACGTTAGTCTCCGGAATGAGAATGGGAACGTCGGAGTCGTAGCGCATTGCCGCGGCGTTGGAGAAGACGTAGAAGCCGTTTGCCCTGAGCTGGGGCTCAGCCTCTCTTGCAACCTCTGCAGGGAGTGCGGAGAACACAATTCTCACGCCCTCTTCGAGCATGGCATCGTGATTGAACTCCCTTATGACCATATCCTTGATCTGGGACGGCATCTCGAAGGGCATTACCCAGTGAGCGGTCTCGGAATACTTCATTCCGACCCTGGCTGCCGAAGCAGTCACATAACTGAGCTCGAACCAGGGATGGTCCGAGAGCATCCACATAAAAACCTGACCAACAGCACCGGTTGCGCCGAGAACGGCAACCTTGATTTTCTTATTGTCCATCAGTAAACCGACTCCTATGAGATAAAAAAATTAACCTACTATATCGAATGGAATAAGAATGGACAAGATACTATTAATAAAAACATCAGGAAATTTAACAGAATGTTATCATACTAACTTATCCCAAAGAGAACTGCTTTCACTGCGTGAAAATATGCCATACGGCCATCTAGCCATGCTCAATTAAAATTGATAGACTGTCAAATTGTGGTGGTATGGCTTTTTTCAGGCTTTTCTGCTTATAATGGTATTTCCCTTAAGGAGTGACAATGGCTACTAAGAAAGAAAATATTGTACTTGGT
>CAZGNN010000338.1:0-2005 GCA_964527335.1 uncultured Spirochaetaceae bacterium
GTGCAGGACCTTACCCCTGTAGCGGAATTCGTGAAGAAGCATAATCTCATGTTCTTCGTCGATGCGGCACAGTCCTCCCCTTTCATCGATCTCGATATGGAGAAGTACAACCTCACCGGAGTCTGCTTCACATGTCACAAGTCATTTCTCGGTCCCGAGGGAGTCGGAGGAGTGATTCTCAGAAAAGATACAGCTCTAACAATTCCTCCTCTCATCGCTGGAGGAACGGGAAGCGAGAGCGACAGCATTCTCATTCCTTCCTCTCTTCCCGACAGACTGACAGCAGGAACGGAGAATCTTCCGGGACTTGTCGGTACCGCATGCGCCCTCCGCTACACTCTCTCCAACCTCTCCCTTCTCAGGGACAACTGCCACAGCATGACACACCGCCTCATGGAGGGGATTGCAGGAATACCGTCCCTTACGGTAAAGGGTGCAGGAATGGACGACGTGAGAACAAGCGTTGTGTCTGTCGTGTCATCGAAGCATGACATTGCCGCGATATCATCAGAACTGCTTGAAAGAGGAAACATAGAAACGCGCGTCGGCCTCCACTGTGCGCCTATGGCACACAGGGCACTCGGAACATTCCCGACGGGAACACTCCGTTTCTCCCCCGGACCGTTCACGACGGAGGATGAAATCGACGAGACAATAAGAATACTCAAGGAGATAGAGAATGAGGACTGAATACTACGATATACTTTACAAGGCACTGAGAGAGGGGGATATCGAGAGAAGAACATCTCCCGACGGCTCAAAAGTCGAAATCATCCAGGACGGGAAGACACTCTACTCGGACTCGGATAAGCCATTGGAGGAATACAGGGCCGAATACATAAAGACGGAACCCCACATCGTCGTATTCGGAGCGGGACACGTATCGAAGGCGCTCTACGACATGGCACGACTCCTTTCAATGAGCGTCACGGTCATCGACGAAAGGCCGGAGACGGCTAATAAGGAGCGCTTTCCGGAAGCAGAGGTAATCTGCCGTCCCTACGAGGAATTCTTCTCATCGGACCACCCCTTCTTCAGACCATACTATGTGATAATGACACACGGTCACTCATATGACGGGAGGGCACTCGAATGGGTGATAAGACGCCCCTCCGCCTACATCGGAATGATAGGAAGCAAGGGAAAGGTTGCCGCCACATACCAGAAGATGCTCGATAAGGGCTATTCGCAGTCCGAACTCGACTTCGTCCATTCTCCAATCGGTCTCAAGATCGGTGCCGTGACTCCCGAGGAGATAGCAGTCTCGATTCTGAGCGAGATAATCTCCGTATTCAGAAGCGTGAAGACAGCGTTCACGCTCTCCCCCGGCTATGTAAGTTCGGTTATCGGAAAGAAGGGAGTATGCGCAAGAATCATCGAGAAGAGAGGATCGGCTCCCAGGGCAATCGGAAGTGAGCTATTCTACGCTGCAGACGAAGACAGATTCTACGGTACGGTCGGAGGCGGAGCCGTGGAGAAGGCTACCGAAGACAAGTGCAGAGAGATGTGGAGCAAAAAGGAAAAGACAGAAATCGTCCACTACAACCTTTCGGCAAAGGGAGACCTCAGCATGATCTGCGGCGGGGATGTCGACATGCTCTTCTCCCTCGTCGTGTAACACCATACAGACACAATAAAGAGAGCAGTAAGAATCCGCAATCTGTTTTCACCGGACTTTTTATCTGTAAGAAAAATCAGACTGTATTTCTTCTCTTTAAAGGGAGCATCAGATAAGGGAGAGCACCGGTTCTCCCCTTTCCTCACAGAAGCTTTTCAAGCTCCTCTATGTCGCTGTCGATGGTTGACCACGATGTGCAGAAGCGTGCGATAGTCCGATTCTCGTCAAGGTTCTCCCACTTCTCGAACCTTATTTCCTTCATGAGTGACTCGAACTTATCATTGTCCATGATGACGAACTGCTGGTTCGTCGGGCTGTTCCAGGCAAACTGGTAGCCTTTCTCCTCGAAGATTCTCTTGAGCTTCTCCGCCATCCTTATTCCGGTCT
>CAZGNN010000339.1:0-1997 GCA_964527335.1 uncultured Spirochaetaceae bacterium
CGAGTGTATCCTTGAAGAAGAGGTAGTCGTCGTACTTGAGTCCCATGCCGCCGAGGACGATGATATCGACTTCAGCCTGCATTGCGATGCGTGCGAGGAGCTCGTTGTACGGTTCACCGGAAATCGAGAAGATAGGAAGCTTCTGTGATTCGACGAGTGTGTTGAAGACGTCGATCATAGGAATACCCGTTCTTATCATGTTGCGCGGGATGATACGCTTTGCCGGGTTAACGGACGGACCTCCGATCCTGACCATGTTCTCGTCAAGTTCCGGGCCGTTGTCCCTCGGCTTTCCCGCACCGTCGAATACTCTTCCGAGGAGGTTCTCGGAGAACGAGACCCTCATCGGGACACCGAGGAATCTGACGGCTGCATCGGTGGAGATGCCGTTGGCACCGCTGAATACCTGAAGGGAGACAAGGTCGCCGTCAAGCTTGATGACGTTGGCGTATGACGAACCCGTACCCGTAGTCACGAGAGCAAGGTCTCCGCTTCTGACGCCTTCGGCCTTCACTGTGATGACGTTGCCGACGATTGATTCAATCTTTGTATATACCTTCTGCATAGCTTATCTCTCCTTCTGTGTGAAGAAGGATCTGATTTCCTTCTCGATTTTTTCGTATGCCGGGTCATCCTCTCTCGTTCCGTTCCAGTCGAGGAACTTCTGTCTGAGAGTGTTGAAGAAGCTTCTGGCCTCCTTCTTGTCGGAAAGTGCGAAATCTGCCCTCAGGATTTCGGTAAGAAGTGCGAAGACGTGCTTCTGTCTTTCGACGGAGACCGTTGCATCAACGGGGTCGAAGGAGTTCTGCTGATAGTAGCAGGAGTCCACGAATTCACCCTTCTGATAGATGACATAGTCGTCGAGAGTCGTTCCCTCCTCGCCTACGACCTTCATCATCTGGTTGATTTCGCTTCCGCGTCTGACGAACGAGTATGCATACTGGACATCCTTCTTCGGGATGATACCCTCATACTTCGACCATGATTCGAGCGGGTCGATTGCAGGATACTTTCTCGCGTCACTTCTCTCTCTCGAGAGTCCGTGGAATGCACCTACGACCTTGAGCGTTGCCTGTGTGACAGGCTCCTCGAAGTTACCGCCTGCCGGAGATACGGTACCGCCGATTGTTACGGAACCGAAGGAGCCGTCCCTGAGTCTTACCTTTCCGGCTCTCTCGTAGAACTCCGCGATACGGCTTTCGAGGTATGCCGGGAATGCTTCGTCGCCCGGGATTTCCTCCAGTCTTCCGCTCATCTCTCTCATTGCCTGAGCCCAGCGGGAAGTACTGTCTGCAAGAAGAAGGACATCAAGTCCCATGTTTCTGTAGTACTCCGCCATTGTGACGGCTGTGTAGACTGAAGCCTCACGTGCCGCGACAGGCATACTCGATGTATTGCAGACGATGATTGTTCTCTCCATGAGGGAGCGTCCCGTTCTGGGGTCGACGAGCTCGGGGAATTCCTTGAGAGTCTCGACAACCTCACCCGCACGCTCACCGCAGGCAGCGATGATTACTATATCGACATCGGCGTTCTTGCTGGTAAGGTGCTGGAGTACAGTCTTTCCTGCACCGAACGGACCCGGGATACAGTATGTTCCGCCCTTTGCAACGGGGAGGAATGTATCGATGAGCCTGATCTTCGTGACCATCGGTTCATCAGGTCTGACTCTCTCGCTGTATGCCCTGATAGGCACCTTTACAGGCTGGGTGATGATCATCGAGAGGTCCTTCTTCTCGCCTTTCTGGTTCTCGATAGTGCAGATCGTGTCCTTTGCATGGTATCTGCCGTCCGCAGCGATTGAAACGATCTTCCATTCTCCCGTCAATGTGAACGGAACGAATATGCGGTGAGTGAAGAGGAGTTCCTTCACTTCACCGAAGCTGTCGCCTGCAAAGACGATGTCTCCCTTCTTCTTCGTGACCTTCAGATCCCATTCCTTATTGGGAATCGGGTCAAGGTATACACCTCTCTGGAGGAAGAAGCCGCACTTCTCG
>CAZGNN010000340.1:0-1995 GCA_964527335.1 uncultured Spirochaetaceae bacterium
TAATGATATAAACACGAAATATGTCGTGAATATCACAGGACTCAAAATCAAGGTAATGTACAACTACGATTTCCACGAATACAGTGAAGAAGCCGACATCTCCATCAAGGGAACGTTCATCGAGAACTCCGATGAAAGATACGAAATTCACATCCAGATGACGGTGAACGGTTACGAATACCCTCCTCTTCATGCCATTGCCACGAAGAGCGGAGACAACGGTGACGACAACGTGGTTTTCTTCAACTATAAGAATTTCACATCATACTGTGCCGGAGTATCACTCTGGTGATAGATTGAGGCAGAGCTCGGCCATGCCTCATTTCATTATGATATCTTACGAAAGACACCTCCTTTCCCGGGAGGTGTCTCTTTTGCGTGGGTTCACGATTTAATTTTACGTTAATGAATTTTCTCCTTTGATCAATCTGCATTCAATCTTGGAAAAATCATGTCAACGTCGTAAATGAAACACGGTCAACGTAAACCGGGATTTCACTCAGCCAAGGAATTTTTTCAGCTTACCTCCGGTTTTTATCTCTTCGGGAGAATAATAGTCACTTCCGGTCAGACGGAGAATCGCTTTGTCATCATTCTCATAGCCATCCGCCGTTGCAAAACCGCAACCTGACAGAACCATCTCCTTTGCATTCTGCATTTTGGAGAGTTCCTCATCTTCCAGAGACTTCCGCATTTCGGAGGCAAGGTACTTACATGAGATTATGAAATATCCCCGTTTCTGTCGTATGACGACATCGTACTCGATATTTTCGTCTTTCGTATCATACCAGTAAGTGCCGACATCAAGCGCATCTATGGTCCCGGAGTTCTTCATGCATAATGTCACGAATTCAGTAACAACACCCTCGAATCTTCTCGATATGAATGTCTTAACCCCATCCTCAATCTTCGACCAGACATAATCGGCACCGAATCTTGAGATAGCTGATGCGTTAGGGAGGATGTATGCATAGAAAAATCTCAGCAGATTGTCCTTTATCGAGTAGAATGTCTTTTTCTTGTCATCCTTAACGTTTATCGGAACCTCCTTCTCCAGTATGGCCATATCACAGAGACGCTGGCATTCATCGGCAATTACCGAGGATGTCACATTGAGACATGATGAGAGGTCCCTGTTTCTTTTCTTGCCGTTTCCGATTGCGTAGAGTATTTCCTGGGCTTTTTCAATCTTGAATATTTCCCTCAGAACCGTTTCTGTCAGAACAATGTAGACAGACGATGATTTTTCAAGAAGAAGATGCTTCACATTCCATTCCAGTCCCTTTTCCGGAACAAGCTGACTGAGGACAAACGGCAGGCCTCCGAAAACGGAATAGAATGCAATTTTGTCCCTGGGTGAAAGAGCAGGATAAAACATCGAAGATTCATAATAATTGAACGGCTGCAGTTCGATGGCAAGCGAAAAACGTCCGTACAGAGGTGCCGAATACTCCTGAAGTCTTCTCATTACGGAGACGTACGATCCGCACAGGATTATCGTGATTCTGTCACTGAGACTGTCAAGTGCAATCTGAACGAACGAATCGAAATTCCCGTCACGGTAGCCGTTCTTGATGAACTGATATTCATCAAGCAGTATTACGGTATCTTTTCCGCTCTGATCAAGGAGTTTCATGAGATTGCTGAAATCCGTTATGTATGCCAGATACCCAAGTCCGGTTTCCTCGGCACATGCAGAGGCAAGCATCTCCATATTCTTCTCGAAACTGACGATGGCACATTCAAAGTTAATGAAATTACCGTCAAAGTCCTTCATAGCCTCTTTTATAAGAGTTGACTTACCGCTTCGTCTGATTCCCCATACAAGAATTCCTTTGGCCTTCCCATTCTTCATTCCGACAACATCATGTATCTGCTGTATTTCTTTTTCTCTGTTATAGAACATATTCATATAGTAAAACAGGATAGCAAAGCTGTCAATTATGCTCGAAAACTTTTGAGCATTTTCGTTTTACTAAAAAACTTTTGAGCATT
>CAZGNN010000341.1:0-1984 GCA_964527335.1 uncultured Spirochaetaceae bacterium
CGGGGCATTGTCAACAAGTAGAGAGTCAAGGAGAGTGATGGCGATGTGTATGGCCACAGCTGTTGACAGCACGACAGCCTTCGTTTTTGTGGATTCTGTACTGATGTAATAGAGATAGACTATCAGAGGAACGGAAAGTGCAAGTGTCTCAATTATGGTGATTATGTCACCGTCGTTGAAGATACCGCCTGTTGCGTAGAGAAAGACAATGAGGACTGATAGATAGAGCACTGCTGTAGCTTTCTTAATCTTCATCGCTCGTCTCCTCTTTTGCCTTTCTTATTTCGGAGATGCTGAATCCCTTCTGCATCAGTTTCTGCGTCGCCTTCTCGTCTCCGTATTTCTTACTGAGTTTACTCCATTCCCTCGTCAGTGTGGGAAGATATTCTTCCTCCTCCCAGGCTGTATTCACCATTTCGGAAGCGAGAGTCTTCGGAACACCTTTCTCCGTGAGACGCATGATGAGGATGGACTTTCCTTCCGCTGCCTTTCTGATGCGGGAGCGGATGTACACTTCGGCAAAGCGCTCGTCAGAGAGATAGCCCTCATTCTTGAGAGTTATAACTGCTTCTTCGATATCTTCAGCATTGAAGCCCTTCTCTCTAAGTTTGGATTCAAGTTCCTTCTCGGTATGTTCTCTCCTCGAGAGGAGGTCAACTGCCTTGTCGTATGCACTCATAAGATTATATTAACCGACCCTGATAAACATGAAAAGGCCAGATGACCTGGCCTTTCCTGTATGGTGAAATGCGATTAACGCTTTGAGAACTGGAAGCGTCTTCTTGCTCCGCGCTGACCGTACTTCTTTCTTTCGACCATTCTCGGGTCTCTTGTCATGAGTCCGGCTGTATGGAGAGCAGGCTTGAGAGTCTCATCGTAAGAAACGAGAGCTCTTGCAACGCCGTGTCTGCAAGCTTCTGCCTGGCCGTGGATACCACCGCCGCATACGTTGATCACGAGATCGAACTTGCCTTCTGTCTCTGTGACAGCGAACGGTTCGTTGACCTTAGCGCAATCCGAAGCACATACGAAGTATTCTTCGAGCTTCTTTCCGTTAACAACTACTGCACCGTTGCCTTCTCTGAGGTAAACTCTAGCAACAGCAGTCTTTCTTCTGCCGACTCCGTGTCCGAGGTCAACAACTTTGTTTTCATTCTTTGCCATTTTTCAGTTTCCTCTCTTAAAGTTCTACTTTCTCGGGCTTCTGTGCCATGTGCGGATGCTCGGATCCTGCATAGACATGAAGGTTAACAAAAAGTCTCTCGCCGAGCTTTCCCGAAGGAAGCATACCCTTGACAGCGTGCTCCATAGGATATGTCGGCTTGCGGACGATTACCTTACCGTAGTTCTCTGCCTTGAGTCCGCCGGGGAACATCGAGTGACGATAGTACATCTTGTCCTCGACCTTGTTGCCTGTGACGTTTGCCTTGGCAGCGTTGATGATTATTACATAGTCCCCCATGTCCTGATGAGGAACATATTCGGGCTTGTTCTTGCCTCTGAGGATTCTTGCTGCAGCTACTGCAACACGACCGAGGTTCTTGCCTTCAGCATCGATGATATACCATTTCTTTTCCATCGTTGCCGGCTTAACAAAAATAGTCTTCATTTTATTCATCCTATCTTTTGGTAACCTTGAGAACACCGTTCCCAACCTTTCGGCGGTAAGCCCCGGAAATCGGAAACTGTCAGCTCTTTTTGCAGAACGGTCGCTCAGTCCTGCAGTCGGCAGTATCTTCTCCCCTTCATTCTCCGCTCTCATCCATCCTCATACCGGCGCCCTCGGGAAAGGAAATGGCGGACGTAAGTCCAGCACCGGAAGATGTACGCGTCCGGAGACGGCAGCAGAAAATCCGGGACGGGAAGTTGTGGTTTTTCCCGCCGTTTTCCTCTGTTACACGGCTAATCGGGTCTTCGTATAAACGAACTCTGATATTTTAGACAGAATATTCTTTTTCTGTCCATACGTTTATCAGATTTTTTC
>CAZGNN010000342.1:0-1983 GCA_964527335.1 uncultured Spirochaetaceae bacterium
AAGACAGGTGTCCAGCTCGGAACAACATGCCAGTTCGCATGTGAAGACCTCGGCCTCACACCCTACACATATGACGAAGCACCGTCTGCCGTACTCGACCTTGCAAACGGCAACCTCGACGCAGTCGTCCTCGACTCCGTCGTAGCGGAGGACTTCGTTCTCCAGAACGAGAGCTACTCGAAGGTTCTCAAGATTGCAGGTTCCTTCGAGAACTCCGATGACATGGCAATGGCTGTCAAGAAAGGCAACTCCTCTCTTCTCTCCCTCCTCAACGAAGGACTCGAGAAGGTGAAGGAAAACGGAAAGATGGCTGAGCTCAAGGCTAAATACGGACTCAATTGAACATTGACGATAGACTTCTTCGGTCAGAGGGCATTCTCTCCCCTCTGACCTTTTGCTGTATATAAGGAACATCAAATGGATACGGACAACAACTATAAAAGTGTCAGCGAGATTGCGGACAAGGTAATCTCCGTCGACAACAGCGAAAGCAGCAAGGCCCCGACAGTCATCTCGATGACGGACGGCGTCCTCATTCCGAAGAAGGGCTCGCATCTCATCAACTCATGGCGCCTCACATTCTACGGTTCTCTCCTGCTCCTCATTGCTCTCTGCACTCTGAAGAAGGATGTCTACTGGAAGATATTCCTCTACACGGTGACGGGTATCCCGACAACATTCGAATGCACAGTCTTCGCCATCCTCGGTGCTGTCGTAATCGGCATCCTCACGGGACTGGGATCCTCATCGAAGAACCGTTTCATCCACCAGCTCTGCGGTGTCTATGTCGAACTCATCAGAGGTATTCCGCTCCTTGTACAGCTGATGTTCCTCTACTATGCACTGGGCTCTCTCATTCACATAGACGGAATCGTGGCGGCTATCATAGCACTCTCCATATGTTTCGGTGCCTACATGGGTGAAATCATAAGGGCTGGTATACAGTCAATCCCGAAGGGACAGACCGAGGCTGCCACTGCCCTGGGACTCTCGAAGAGCCAGACATTCATCCACGTTATCCTTCCGCAGACAATCAAGGTTGTTCTTCCCGCTATCGGAAACGAGTTCATATCAATGCTCAAGGATTCATCGCTTGTCTCGATTCTCGCCCTTTCAGATATTCTCAAGAGAGGAAGAGAGTACATCTCCCGTACCTTCCTCTCCCTTCAGACGATGCTCATCGTCGCCCTCATCTACCTTATTCTCACATTAATACTCTCACGTCTCGTTGGTCTCATGGAGGAGAAACTTCACAAAAATGGCTAAGATTGAAATAAAGAACGTATACAAGGACTTCGAAAACAACGACGGCACAATCATGCATGCCGTCAGAAATGTCAGTCTCACAGTCAACGACGGGGAGGTCGTCGTCATAATCGGTCCCTCCGGTTCGGGTAAGTCGACTCTTCTAAGAACTGTCAACGGAATCGAGAAGGCACAGAAGGGACAGATTCTCATCGACGGCACTGATATCATGGATGCAAAGACGGACATAAGAAAGCTGAGAGAGGAAGTCGGAATGGTCTTCCAGTCCTTCAATCTCTTCCCTCACCTCTCCGTTATCGATAACATCACTCTCGCTCCGATGAAGGTGAAGAAACTCTCGAAGGAGGAAGCTACCGAGAAAGGCATGGCACTCCTGAAGAGAGTCGGACTCGAGGACAAGGCAAAGCAGAAACCTCATCAGCTCTCCGGAGGTCAGCAGCAGAGAGTCGCCATCGCACGTGCTCTCGCAATGGAGCCGAAGGCCATGCTCTTCGACGAGCCGACATCTGCGCTCGACCCCGAGATGATCAAGGAAGTACTGGACGTAATGCTATCCCTTGCCGAGAGCGGCATGACGATGCTCCTCGTCACTCACGAGATGGGTTTTGCCAGAGCTGCGGCCGACAGGGTCGTCTTCATGGCTGACGGCGAAATCGTAGAGGAGGGAACTCCCGACGAAATGTTCTCGCACCCGAAGACGCAGAGGGCACAGGACTT
>CAZGNN010000343.1:0-1968 GCA_964527335.1 uncultured Spirochaetaceae bacterium
CAGTCGCCATCAAGATAATGAACCCCGTCTTCGAGAGCCAGACGAAGAACAAGCTCGGCAACACCGACGTCAGAAGCTGGATAGTGGCGGAAGTCAAGGAAGCCGTCGTCGACGCCCTCATGAAGAACAAGGAAATCGCGAAGGGACTCGAGGACAAGATCGTCAACAACGAACGCGTGCACAAGGAGGAGGCCGCTCTCAAGAACGGCGCCAAGGAGAAGAGCAAGCGTGTCGCCATCAACATTCCCAAGCTCAAGGAGTGCCGCTATCATCTGAATTCCTACCCGCAGTCCCACAAGGACGAAGCGGAGAACTCGATGATCTTTCTCACCGAGGGAGATTCCGCTGCCGGCACCATCACGAAGAGCCGCAATCCGGACACGCAGGCAGTCTTCGCACTCAGGGGAAAAATCGTCAACGTATACGGAAAGAAGCGTACCGAGATATACAGCAACGAGGAGCTCTACAACATGATGATAGCCCTCGGCATCGAGGACAGTACCGATAACCTCAGATACGGCAAGGTCGTAATCGCAACCGATGCCGATGTCGACGGTTTCCATATCCGCATACTTCTCATGACATACTTCTTCACATACTTCGAGGATGTCATCAACCAGGGCAGACTCTACATTCTCGAGACTCCTCTCTTCAGGGTGAGGAACAAGAAGGAGAACATCTACTGCTACTCCGAGAAGGAGAGGGACGAGGCCCTTTCAAAGCTCAGGGGAGCCGAGGTCACGAGGTTCAAGGGACTTGGTGAGATAAGTCCGTCGGAATTCAAGGATTTCATAGGTGAGGACATCCGGCTTCTTCCCGTTACCTACGAGAACTTCGCCGAGATAAAGAACGACCTCTCGTTCTACATGGGTGACAACACACCGACGAGAAGGGAATTCATCATGGAGAACTTAATCTGATGGCTAAAGCGGAAAAACTCTACAAGGACTACTTCCTTGAATATGCATCATACGTAATCAGAGACAGGGCCATCCCGGATCTCCTTGACGGCTTCAAGCCTGTACAGAGGCGTATAATACACACGCTTCTCAAGATTGACGACGGACGCTTCAATAAGGTTGCAACGGTGGTCGGAGAGACGATGAAATGTCATCCGCATGGCGATGCATCCATCGGAGAGGCACTCGTCAACATCGAGAACGACGGTCTCTTCATCGAGGGACAGGGTAACTTCGGCAACATCCTCACCGGCGACCGTGCAGCTGCCGGGAGATACATCGAATGCCGCCTCAAGCCCTTTGCGAAGAAGGTCCTCTATTCTCCCGAGATAACCGAGTACGTCGATACCTACGACGGAAGAAACAAGGAACCGGTAGTCTTCCAGGCGAAGGTGCCGGTAGTTGTGATAACGGGCACAAGCGGCATCGCAGTCGGAATGTCCACGAAGATTCTTCCCCACAACATACTCGAGGTCCTCGAGTGCCAGAAGAAGGCGCTCAGGGGCGAGAGCTTCGAAATCTATCCCGATTTCCCGACGGGCGGCATCGTTGATGTCAGCCAGTATGACGACGGAAAGGGAAGCGTCACGGTAAGGGCGAAGATAAACGCATCCGACCCCAAGAAGGTCGTAATCGAGGAACTGCCCTTCGAAGTCACATCCCCGGCTCTCATCGAGTCAATCAAGAAGGCCGACAGCAAGGGACAGCTGAAGATAGCGTCCATCACGGACTATACGGCAGAAAAGGCCAATATCGAAATCTGCTGGCAGAGGGGAGTCTACTCCCAGGATATGATAGATATCCTCTACGCAACGACTGACTGCCAGAAGAAGATAGCACTCAATCCTCTCGTAATCGTGGACAACCTTCCGAAGCAGGTGGGTATCAGCGAAATGATCACCTTCCATGCCCAGCACCTCGTGAAGGTCCTGACGGATGAACTCAACATAGATATGTCACACCTCAGGGAGAAGCTGAGGGCAAGGACGATGGAGCGTATCTTCATCGA
>CAZGNN010000344.1:0-1957 GCA_964527335.1 uncultured Spirochaetaceae bacterium
CGTTGATTTCGATATCCTGTTCCCTGTAGACGTTCTGGATGGCCTTGACGAGGAATGCAAGGACTGCAGTCTCACCCTGTACCGTCAGGACTTCTCTCGAGTTGACCTGAGCATCGCAGAGCTTGTCTCCGCACTTGACCTCATCTCCCTCTCTGACGAGGAGGACGATACCCTGTGTCGGGACCTTGTGCATATGCCTGAAGCTCTTTCCGTCTGCCGCCTTCTCGGCAAATTCGGGCTGTTTTGCAAGCTCGTCGAGAATCGTGATCTTCGCGTATCCCTTCTCGATCTTGATCTTCTCGACAGTACCGGAGACATGTGCGATGACCGTGTAGTTCTCGGTCTGTGTCTTCGTTGCATCGAAGAGAGAGTTGACGAGAGGAAGACCGCCCGCGATATCCTTACTCTTACTAGCATCTTCCTTCGGAGCGGAAGCGATGATGTCGCCTGCGTGGATGACCTGTCCCTCCTCCTGGAAGTGCATGATCGATCCGCCGAGGATTGTGTAGGACTTCTCGTTTCCGTCGGCAAGTTCGACGACGACCGTCGGGTTGTACTTACCGAGCTTGTCTCTCGAAACAGTATGCCATTCCTTGACACCCGATACGTGGTTCTCGACTACGAGGTAGCTCTTTCTGGCGACGAAGTCCTTCATCTCCTTTATCGTGCTGTCCTCTTCGGCGATGATGAGCTCGTTGAACGGGTCGAATGTGTAGACGACGTCTCCGGAAGGAATGACTGCGCCGTTCTCGACACCGTCACTGAGTACCGTGCCGACCGGAATTTCCTCTTCGCTTGTGGAGCCGATGACGAATGTCCTGCCGTCAGAGACAAGAAGCTTACCGTTGAACTTGGAAATGACTTCCTTGCCGCTGTTGTCCTTGTAGAAGGCATAGCCCTTACCTACGTTCTCGCCGCTCTGGACGAGGAGCTCGGAGAACTTGCCGGTGATTTCGTCAAGAATCTTCGTTACGGTGTATCTGCTCTTACGCGGATATATTCTCTTTCCCTCTCTGTTGATTACATAGAGGTTCTCGTTGATACCGTCGATGATTACAGGATAATCGAAGCTCTTCTCGTTTGAGGAGACAGTTGCAATACCGCCGGCATGGAAGGTTCTCATCGTGAGCTGTGTACCCGGCTGACCGATTGACTGAGCGGCTACGACACCGACAGCCTCACCGATTTCGACGGTCTTGTTCGTTGCATAGTTACGGCCGTAGCACTTCTTGCAGACGCCGTGTTCTGCCTCACATGTGAGGACGCTTCTTATAAGGACCTTCTCGACACCTGCGTCTTCGATGGCCGCAGCCATCTCGTTGGTGATGAGCTCATTGGCCTTTGCCAGTACTACCGGCTTGCCGTTCTCGTCCTTGAGGAACGGATGGAGTACATCCTCGACAGGGAATGCACCTGCAATCTTGGAGTAGAGAGTCTCGTTCTTTGCCGTATCGGCAGTGACCCACATACCGTTGATTGTATGGCAGTCCTCCATCGTGACGACGACATCCTGCGCGACGTCGACGAGCTTACGTGTGAGGTAACCTGCACGTGCAGTCTTGAGAGCGGTATCTGTAAGACCCTTTCTTGCACCGTTCGAGGAGAAGAAGAATTCGATGATGGAGAGACCTTCCTTGAAGTTCGACTTGACAGGAAGTTCGATGTTGTCTCCGTTCGGCTTTGTCATGATGCCTCTCATGGCACCGAGCTGCGAAATCTGCTTTGAAGAACCGCGGGCTCCGGAGTCAGCCATCATGAAGAGCGGGTTGAAACCGTGCTGGTCTTCCCTCATCTCCTTCATGAGGAGGTCGGTGAGTTCGTTCTTGGTGTTGTTCCAGAGCGAGATGACCTTGCTCTTCTTCTCTTCTTCGGAGATTGTACCGCTGAGGAGCTGATCCTTGATGTGTGCCTCTTCCTTCTCCGCCTTTGCGATGAGGTCCTTCTTTCCTGACGGGAC
>CAZGNN010000345.1:0-1944 GCA_964527335.1 uncultured Spirochaetaceae bacterium
AGCAGAAGCATTGAGAAAATCTGTACTGATGCCACTGTGGCAGAGAAAAAGTACGGCCTCGAGATGGCAGAGAAGATTCAGCTACGAGTGGAGCAAATCTGTGCTGCAGAATCTGTTGAGATGATGGTTCAATGTCATATAGGAAGGTGCCATCAGCTGAAAGGAAAGAGAAAAGAACAGTGGGCAGTAGATCTCGTTCATCCATACCGTCTGGTTTTTACAAAGATTGGAGAGGAGATAGAGATTGCCTGTATACAAGAAATCGTTGATTACCACTAGAGGATAAATTCAAGGGAGGAAAAGAGAATGAGAAGCCGTACTTATATTGCAACACCGCCGGGAGCCACTATCAGAGAGCAGCTTGCTGACCGCGGAATGAGCCAGAAGGAATTCGCAGCCAGAATGGATATGTCCGAGAAGCATATCTGCCGCCTTATAAGCGGAGATGTCATTCTGACCCCGGAGGTTGCTATGCGTCTCGAGATGGTGCTCGGTGTTCCAGCATCATTCTGGTTGAATCTTGAAGCCATCTACCGCGAAAAGCTCCTGCTTGTTCAGGCAGAAAACGAAATGGACGAAGACCTGGAAATCGCTGGAAAGTTCCCGTACAGGGAGATGGTGAAGTACGGATGGATAGAGGACGCAAAGAGGGGACAGGACAGGGTAATTGCCCTCAGAAAGTTCTTTGAGGTTGTCAGACTTTCTCTTGTCGACATTCCCCTTCTTCCTCATATTGCATGCAGGAGGTCTGCAGTGACAGAAAAGGCTGATTACGCACTTATAGCCTGGGCCCAGAAGGCGAAAAAAGAGGCGAGAAGTGTCGAGACTGGAGCCGTTAACCTCGAAAGGCTCAGAAAATACGTCCCTGTTATAAGGAAGATGACGACAGAGAATGCGGACGTATTCTGCCCAAAGCTCTGTTCTCTTCTCTCGGAATGCGGTATTGCCCTCATATTCCTTCCTCATATCGGAGGCTCCTTTCTGAACGGGGCCGCATTCAGTGACAGGAACAGAATCGTCATAGGACTTACGGTACGCGGCAGGGATGCCGACAGGTTCTGGTTCAGTCTTTTCCATGAGATAGGGCATGTACTTTACGGCCATATCTGGAAGGAAGATGGAACAACGGATGAGGACGAAAATGAAGCCGACAGTTTTGCCCGTGACACTCTTATTTCTCCTCAGGATTTTGAAGCATTCCTCAAAGAAGGTCATTTTGATTCCGTGTCAATCTTATCATTTGCCCGGGAGATTGGAATTGACTCAGGCATTGTGGTCGGACGACTCCAGAAGGAAGGCTTCATCAGGTACAACCAGTACAATGAGTTGAAGACGAAATACAGTCTCGACAGCTGAATGAAAAACGGTCCCGATTTCTCAGGACCGATGTAATCAGTATTCACAAGTTCCGACAGCACGCGGATAGGGGATGACGTCGCGGATGTTCTCGATGCCGGTGACGTATCTGACGGCACGTTCGAATCCCAGTCCGAAGCCTGCATGGGGAGCTGTTCCGTATCTGCGGAGGTTCATGTACCACCAGTACGGGCTCATCTCCATTCCGAGTTCCTTCATCCTGTTCTCGAGCTTTCCGTAGTCGCTCTCTCTTTCGCTGCCGCCGATGATCTCTCCGAGTCTCGGAGCGAGAACGTCCATGCCTCTTACCGTCTTTCCGTCATCGTTCTGCTTCATGTAGAAGCTCTTGATCTCCTTCGGGTAGTCTGTGACGATGACAGGGCGCTTTGCGATGACCTCTGTGAGGTATCTTTCATGCTCGGAAGCGATGTCGGAACCCCAGTGTACGGGGAACTCGAACTTCTCGTTGTGCTTCTCCAGGAGTGCAATGGCCTCTGTGTATGTCATGTGCTCGAAGGGGGAGTTGATGACATGCTCGAGAGACTCGATGAGTCCCTTGAGGACGAAGTTCTCGAAGAATGCCATATC
>CAZGNN010000346.1:0-1938 GCA_964527335.1 uncultured Spirochaetaceae bacterium
TTCATAATTCTGTGAAGAAGGATCTTTGATATATTGAATAGTAACGGCTATTAAGAATGAAACAGACTGTTCAATTGCCATAACAAGTAAATTATATAAAGTAATGCCAAATTCTGCATTTAATGAAAAAGCTTTCATAAATAAATTTTTGGACTGCTTAATATTATTAATACTTGTAAGAACCGTATCTACTGTTTCAGTATTCTCTTTATATTCAACAACCATAGAACGCATAATATTTAAACATTCTACAGTATTATCAAATCCATCAACCTTAGTTATGTCACCTCTTGACTTAGGAATAGTGCCAAAATCAATTTGATCTACCTTTTCTACTACTTTATCATATAATGCTGAAGCAAGTGCTGCAAGCATTTGATTCTGTTGAGCATCTTCAAGAGCAATAATAGTTTTTCTAGTTTTTCTATCATGAATATCGAAATATTCATTGATAATTTGATTATATTCATTCAGAATCATATTACTTACCTCCCATTCGAATTGAGAAGATTGATTATCTTTTTATATGAAGAATCTTTACCTTCTTTTTCAAGGAAGGAATATGCCTGAGTTTCATATAAATCATTACCTGCATAAAAGAACTTAGCAACTTCAATCGATTCATCACAAATACAAATTCCAAGAAGATTATAAGCATCCATAATCATCTTTGTATTGGCAACAGTTTCAAGATCAAAATCATACTCTTTCTTCATTAAATTAACAGTTTCCTGATTAATTATAAGAGTAGTGATTGCCGAAGCATCATTACCTGCCTTGCGAATCTTATTACGATTATTCTTAGTACCTCTATATTCAAGTACCTTCCACATCTTAGCAGCAGGACCTTTCTTTACAGAGTTCTTTGCATCAATTTTAGCTTGCTTAGTACATAAAATAAAATCATTAATAAAACTAATTTCACCTGTAGTGGCTCTAACAAGGTTTAAGAAAGATAATTTAGTTTTATTTTTTGCAACAAGTCTATCAATAATGTCAGATGCATCAACAGATATAAGCCTAGATTTAACACCAGCAACAAATGTATTCTTTGTTAACACTTCACTATCTTTACCTAATTCATTATATCTAATAATCATAAGACTAGGAGTTAATTCATTTGCTTTCTTAACATCTTGATCTATAAGAACCTTACCAAGCATATCTACTTGATTCTTAGTCTGCATATCTCCTTTAGATATTTCATCAGCTTTTCTGCGAAGTTCTTCAGATTCTTTCTTATCATTATATTCTTTTTCTTTACGAAGCTCTTCTCTGTCTTTTCTTCTATCTTCATTACGCTTCATTTTAAATTCTTCAGAATCACGATAAGATTTATTTCCTGCATAAAATGAATCTTGTTCATCCTGCTTTTTTCGATTAAGTTCCTCTTCAACTGATTTATCAGATTTATCTTCTCTAACAACTGTCTTTCCATATATATTATATACAAGATAATCATTTAAAGAATTTTCAGAAAAACTATTTACAGGAAAACTCTTTTGAGTTTTCTTTAAAGCTTCTGTTAAAGCTCTAGCAGCATCTCTAATTTCAACTGATTCTTTTAAATTGCCTTTTGAAATATTATCAAGAGCATCTATAATATCATCCATATCCATACTGACATTAATATTCTTATGAATCCTAGATAAAATTTCTGCACCATTATTACCATTAAGCTGGATAGATGCAAATAATAATTCAAGCATTGTAACAATATTTCTTTCATTAGCTCTACTAATCATACTTGCAGTGCTTGCAGGCAATGAATTATCACACATAGTAGGAAATGTCATGATAAGATCTTTGGTATATTGAGATATACTTCCTTTGATATACTCTTTGCCATGCTTTTCAACATACTTCTTTTGCTTATTATTTTCAGCATTAAGTCCATTTACTATAGCATTAAGTACACCACTAGTTTCTAATATACTT
>CAZGNN010000347.1:0-1936 GCA_964527335.1 uncultured Spirochaetaceae bacterium
GGGGGTTCGAATCCCTCTCCTTCCGTTCTAGCTCCCGATGGGAGCATTTTTATTGTCCAAAACAGGAAAACAGCACAAAAGCAAAGCCATCTGAAATCTCATGCAGCACGTGCTCTCCAGTTGCCTTTTCTCCTTCTATCGTAAATGATTGTATTGAGTAAGATAGAGACAGAGGAAATCCTCATGGAGATAACAGGAAAAGAGACAAAGACAAAAAGGTGGGAGACAGAACCCTCTGTTTACCATATAAGCGATGTGAAGAAGGAAACTCTGGAGAGGTATCTGAGGTATACGAAGGAATACGGAGGAAGGACATTCCCGTCAGACTCCCCAAAAGCTGTGCTGACATCTCTCGGACTCACAGAGGGCAATACTCTCCTCAACGCAGGAGCGGCTGTCTTCGTCGAAAGCGGAATGAACGCTCTCGAAATAAACCACTATGCCACCGACTACACGATAACAAACCTCTACAACCGCCAATCCACGGGTTCGATACTCAGTCTTGCTGAGGAAGCCGTAAATTATGTCATAAGAAATATGAACTGGCGTGCCGAATTCGACGGAAGCATCGAGAGAAAGGAATTTCCGGAAGTCCCGGTATCTGCAGTGGTGAAGGCCGTCATGAACGCCTTCGCGAGGAGGGACATCGAATCGGGGAAAGCCGTGCGCCTTACATTCTTCAAGAACTTCATAGACATATGGAGTCCCAGAGCGGACAGGAGGAACAATCCTCTTATAGCCGATATCCTAACCTTCTCCAAAAAGGAACAGACAGAGATTACTGACGAATGTCAGAAGGCCGGCGTCAGAGTCGAATACAGCTCTGACCCGTCCGGCTTCACCATACGCTTCTGGAGACACTGCGGAAAAGAATGGGCGTGGTCGGCAAACCCGTACTTATGAAAGAAAGAGACTGAATGATTACAAAGAATGGAAAGGATGAAATATCATCCGAAATATGCAACAGCGTACTGCGTAAGCTCAGAAAGAACCCGACACTGTCGAAGAGGAGACTGAAGCAGGAGCTTAACCTGAAGGAAAAACAGGTACATGGAGCACTCGCCTTCCTTCAGGCTGTCGGGGTCATCCGTTATGAAAAGGGATGGAATAAAGGTAAGTGGAGAATCAATCGGGATTTTGACGACAGTGACGATTAAGTTCTCCGGCATGCACATAGCTGAAGTCCATTCATAGAGAAGACAACAAGAGGCATCAAGGAAACCGCAATCCGCCAGAGAGCACCGTCGCCGGATACAAAGTATGCCGGCAATCCATAGAGCTTCCATGAAGCTCGTTCATCAAGAAAAAAATCAGCAAAAAGATGTTGCAAAAAAAACATTTCCCATGCTAGCATGTTTGAAAGAAAACAAATATACAGATGGGAGGAGTAAAGTCTATGAAGAAAACTCTTATTGTTCTGATGATGGTATTACTGGCGTCATTATTCTTTGTCTCCTGTGACAGTAACCCTAACGCTGAGAACAGCGGCAGTGGCGATGGAGATTCGGGCTATGCGGATATAAATATCAGCGATTTGCTTGTAGGAACCTGGCAGTATGGTAACAGTACTGACTATATCAAACTCAAATTTAACGATGCTTCTGATTTAATGACCGGCACTGCTTTATACAAAGCCGAATTGACTGAAGCCAAGGATGGTGACACCGGGACCCAATCCGACATAACTGTCTCTGTCAGCGGTCATGTCATCACCTTCACATTTTCCGGCTTGGAATACAAATATAAAGCAAAACTGGAAAACAACAATCAGAAACTTACATTAACACAAGACGGAGAAAAGTCATTCCTTAGATTCCATAACGACACGAAATTCACATTAACAAGGAACATGTAATTCTTTCCTGCATTGTATATGACCAGGAGCGGGATGACAGAAACTGTTGTCCCGCTTTCTGTTGTCCTGATGGAGAACATC
>CAZGNN010000348.1:0-1933 GCA_964527335.1 uncultured Spirochaetaceae bacterium
CGAAAACACACCATACGACATCTCCGTTCCGGGGATCATAATCACCGGATCCGATGGAAGAAATTGCCTTCTGGACAAGCCTGTCCGCTGCCTTGTAATTTGACGCTATCGGAATTATGTTTATCAGGCTGTCACGCCTGCGGAATCTTCTGAAATACTTTATCTCGGTTTCCTCACCTTCACAGACGATGTACACAATCGGTTTTCTTTTCATATCCTTACGCGGTCTTCTGCTGATTTCTTTCTGTCTTGCCATCGTCACACTCCATTGTCATTGATGAAAGGAACAGCGCCGAACCGTCCGAGAAGGTATCCTTTCTCTATGTTCTCCCCCCTTCTCGGAGAGAAATCAGTCAGGGCAAAGAGCCGTGTCTCCATGGTGTTTTCATCCTTTTCGGTGAACCAGATTTCATCGCGTCTGAGAAGTCTGAGATCAAGAAGCCCCACATCATGTGTCGTGAATATGAGCTGGGCATGGGTTCTGTTGACATCCGGACTCTGGAACATATTGATTAAGTGTCTTGTCATAAGAGGATGAAGAGACGAACAGAGTTCATCAACAAGAATTGTTTCTCCGTTCTGAAGAGCCTCAAGCCATACCCCTAGGTGCGAGAAGTATTTCCTTGTTCCGGCAGATTCCATGTCAAAAGGAAGGGAATAACAGTGTTCTCCGACTCTATGTGTAGTATAGAGGGTTCCGTTCTCGTAGTTCATGTCGACGATGCCGAGGTCAGCTGTAGCCATCTCTCTCAGTACGCTGTCCTTGTCACCATTGCCTTTTTTTATGGAAGCTAGCGTCGTTTCCTCACCGTCTTCACATCTCAGCTTTGTTCTGAACCAGAGGAAGGCTTTCTCTGTCTCCCTGCTGTTCCACTCGTTCGATACCGTAAGGTAGAGTCTGTTGTAAGGTGTGCGTCCGGCAAGAGTTTTCTGTTCCTGGATATCTTCCTGGAATCTGTAACTGTCGCCTTCCCTCGAGAAGACAAGGGCTTCCCTGCCGTTCGGCCAGTGATAGAGGTACTCGCTGATAATCCGTTCGCTGTCATACGTGAAGCCGTACGAATATCTTATGCCGTCATGATAGTAAAGGATATCGAATGAGGTGGGGGCACTTTCAGAAGAAAATGAAAAAGGTTCATACCTGAGCTTCTCCCCCTTGAGAGGTGAAGCATATTCGCCGCACACCATCTCTCTCATGAGAAGAAGAGACCTCAGGACATTCGTTTTTCCCGAAGCATTCGCTCCATATATCGTCATGACGGGGAGAAGATTCTTCTTTCCGTCGGGAGAAAAGACAGACGAACGCATGCTTGTGTCTGCCGAGGCCTTCATGGACAGCGTCGCTGTTTCTCTGACTGAACGGTAGTTGGTAACGGAAAACTGCAGTAGCATAGCTCCTCCTATGACAAGATTGCCATATAAAAGGAGTACAGTCAACTTTTATTTAAATATTTTGCATTTTTTCTGCAAAAATCTTCATTAAAATCCTAACCGAAGGCTACATCAAGAATCATCATGAGAGCAAAGCCGAAGGCAACTCCGACAGTGGCGACGTTGGAGTGTTCGCTACTCTGGCTCTCGGGAATGAGTCCTTCAGTCACCACATAGATCATGGCACCGGCAGCAAAGGCAAGAATCGAGGGAAGAACAGGCTCGAAAACGAAGGTAAGCAGAAGTGTAAGGAGTGCACCGACAGGCTCCACGGCCCCAGAAAGAACGCCGTAGAGGAAGGCCTTTCCCCTGCTCTTTCCCTCCGCAGCGAGCGGTAGCGATATTACCGCCCCCTCGGGAAAGTTCTGAATTGCAATGCCGAGGGAAAGCGCGAATGACGACACGGCCGATGACGATGCGGCGGCACCGACACTCATTCCCTCCGGAAGGTTATGGAGAGTCACTGCGGCCACAAGCATCAGAGTACGGCTTATTCCCTCCG
>CAZGNN010000349.1:0-1923 GCA_964527335.1 uncultured Spirochaetaceae bacterium
CCTACACGGCAGGGATCGCCGTCCAGGAGCGTGTCCATCTTGCTGTCGATTTCTAAGCTGCCTACACGGCAGGTATCGGTATGGATTCGGATTCTCGAGAAGGTGATAGATTTCTAAGCTGCCTACACGGCAGGTATCTATTCCCTTCCGTCGGTGGCTGCACATATCAATTTCTAAGCTGCCTACACGGCAGGTATCTGTTGTAAATAAATAATAATCCTTTTCCTTCGCTAAAGATAGATGAAAAAACAAGGAAATACCCTTTTTCTAAAAGTCGGGTACGTTACCACCGGAACTAAGTCCGTAAAGGGTAAAAGTTCCGTCTTTTTCTTCCGTCTCGCAGACACAGTTGATCAGCAGTGCGAATGTCTGATTTGTCGAAGAACTCCTTGTACTGAAATAAGGTAGTTTCTGAACGTTAGGTCTGAAATCCTTGTATGCTTCCCTTGCTTCTTCGATAGAGATTCCTTTTCGTTTGGACATTCTTCTTGCCAGCGTCTCTGTATTTGTCTTGTTCTGTACTCTGCAGAAACGCAGGAAGGAGTGAACCTGGGGAACCCCGGCTATTTCCGAACACTCTGCGTATCCGGACAGCCTGTCGCAGATTCCGGGGAGATTCAAATCAACCAGACTGTCTCTGTCATATGCAAATATTCTGAACAGTCTTCCGAAGCTTCCGCTCCCTCCCTTTGAGTATTCGGGGAAGGAGAGGGCATACCGGGAATTTCCATCCGGATTCTTGTTTTCGACAAAAGCAAGATGGAGAAGGTGAAACAGAGTCTCACCGATTTCTCTTGCTCCGGTCTCTTCATCGGGGAAGAGCCGGATGTTTTGATAGAAATTCAGTTTCATTTGTTTTCCTTTGATTTCTCTCCAAAAACTCCACCACGGATAATCATTGCCATGAAATAGTGCTTATCCTCTGCCTTCTCAATGGCGTTATCCCAGACATATGCATCCTTTATGGAATAGAAGTCCGTCATCTTCTCTGCTCTGAATGCCTTGCTTATTGTCGTAACGGGACCGTAGGAGTCGATGGCGATGGGACCTACGCCGTTATCTGTTGCAAAGTCCTTGTACCATGTGTCGATAGTGCGGATTGCATTTCCAATCTTCTGTGAATGGAATGCCGCGCAGCCGTTGGTGGAGTACAGGATCTTACTCTTGTCCTTGTCGGATTTGTCGAGAACCATTTCCTCGCTGGGGAAGACTTCCTGTCCGTTTCCGATTTTGGCGTAGCATTCCACTTCGAAGAGAGCGAAGTCGTTGCCCATGAAGGCTTCTGCTATCCTGTCAGAGAATTCCTTCAGCTCTGCTCTCTTATCGTCATCAAAGTTCCTGATTGGATATTCCTTTGCATTGAAAGTCCACTGCATTCCCTTCCTGCAGTCTTTTACTACGACTTCAATGTGTTCAGCGCCGAGTCTGTTCCTCCAGAGGAATCTTGCGCAGGCGATGTTGTAGGCATAGCGGAATGCGAGCTCATCGAACTTGAACTCGGTCTTGTAGTTTTCGAGGGCAGCTTTGTACTTCTCTAGAAACTCATTGTTGTTGCACGCTGACGGGGTATCGAGACTGCCGAGGAATTTCACAGTGAAACTCGTGACGAGAGTATCCTTGTCGGAGGGTAGGAAACAGCAGTCCACAGTCTGAAGATTCGCCTTCTGTATCTCTGCCGACAGCTTCATGGGATCCTTAAGGACAGCATCTTTCAGACTGTTGGAGATGGTACCTCTCACGGATTTCTCCTTTATGACCAGCGGAGTCCTCTCTTCATTTCTCTTCTCCCATGTTGTTCCATAGAGATAGCCGTCGGAAGGAACAATCTTCTTCTCGAAGGCGAGTACGGTTACTTCTCTGTTTGATTCTTTGTTTGCTTTTGCCATATCAATTTCCTCCATTGCATGTGCATATGTATTTCTG
>CAZGNN010000350.1:0-1919 GCA_964527335.1 uncultured Spirochaetaceae bacterium
TTGAATACCCGTCCTCTGGTGTATGTTCTTGCAATGCAGTATTCCTTTCCGTCGTCCTTCGTGAATGATGTGGAAGCGGTGTCTGCAGTGAGGCCCAGGGCTATGAGTGCGCCCGTGCTTGTGCCGGCGACAAGATCGAAGAGGGAGTAGAGGGGACGGTCCGTCTTTTCCTTGATTGTCTCATCCATCTTCCTGAGTATGTATGCAGGGACAATTCCCCTCATCCCGCCGCCGTCGATGGTGAGGATATATCTGACTTCTTTCCTTTGCTCTTCCTTCTTCTTGAGAAAATCCGACCACATGTGATTAAAGATATCCTATCGGGGGAGTTTGTCAAGAACGGATGATGGATTATAATGCCACTGTTATGAATGAAAGCGAATACTACTCGAAGTGTACACTGTGCCCCAATCTATGTTCTGTGGACAGAACGAAAGGTGAACTCGGCAGATGCAGACAGTCTGATAAAGTAAAGATAGCATGGTGCGGTCTCCACCGCGGTGAAGAGCCCCCTCTTGTCGGAGAGAAGGGCTCGGGTATGGTATTCTTCACAGGGTGCCCCCTGCACTGTGCCTACTGCCAGAACAGGCAGATATCGGGTTCTGACGGTGAGAACTGGGGAATCGAGATAAGTACGGATGAGCTTTCTTCTCTCTTTCTGGACCTCCAGAACATGGGGGCGACAACCCTCAATCTCGTGACGGGAACTCACTTCATCCCGTCCATCGTCAATGCTCTCGACAGGGCAAAGAGTGAAGGCTTCGCACTTCCGGTCGTGTGGAACAGCTCGGGCTATGAGACTCCTGAGGCTCTTGCCCTCATTGATGACTACATCGACCTCTATCTCCTCGACTGCAAGAGCCTCAGCCGTAATGTCTCGAGGATTTTCTGCGGACTTGGAAAGTATGCGGATGTTATCATTCCGGTTATGGAATGGATTAAAATGCGTCATCCATCAACTGACCTCGAGAAGATAAAGGGCACAATACTGAGACATCTTGTCTTTCCGGGAACTCTCAATCAGTCGAGAAAGTTCCTCGAGTACTATGCCCAGCACTATAAGGATAACTTCTACCTTTCCCTCATGAGTCAGTTCGTGCCGCCGAAGGAAGACAAAAACCTCGTCGGTATAAGCGACGAGGAATATGAAGGTCTTGTTGATCTTGTTGATGAACTTGGTATAGAGAACGGCTTCATCCAGGAGAAGAGCGATGACGACATCCTCTGGATACCCGATTTCAGAGAGGACGTTCCGTTCCCAGCATCCTTTGCAGATGCCAGTCCTCTCTTTCTGAAGATGAAGAGGGAGAAGATCAGCCGATTGTAGTTCCCGTGAATTCCTCACCCTTGAGGATTGCAATCGTGTTGGGGATGTTTCTTCCGTCTGCACAGATGACTGTGAGCCCTGCCTCTTCTGCAAGACCGGATGCGATGGGGTCAAACGGTGCGTTGAGACCCGGCTTCCATTCGTATCCTACCATCTGTCTGAAATGCTTCCAGGTAATGCTGTCGATAGGCTGAGCATTGGGGTTCTTCTTCGGGTCATCGGTATAAACCTTTGCGATGTTGGAGAGGTTGACAATCTTCTTTCCGCCGAAGCGCTTTGCAAGGTACACTGCGTCTGTGTCGGTGCTGAAGCCCGGCTTCCATCCCGAGGCGACGAGGATACGGCCGCGGTTGGTGATTTCACCTGTCGGGTTGGTGACGACATCACATGTGACGTAGTCGGAGAAGACAGCTCTCATCAGCTCTGCGTTGAGGTAGGTTGCCTTGATTCCGAGCCAGTCCTCCCTCTCTCCGCTTGTCTCTCCCGTGATGTCACGGTAAGCCGACTGATAGACTCTTGCGGGAGCTCCGCCTCCGCAGACGAAGATGAGCTCTGCGCTCCTGTCCTCTTCAAGGTATGAAACGATTGCCTT
>CAZGNN010000351.1:0-1910 GCA_964527335.1 uncultured Spirochaetaceae bacterium
AGTTCGGTGTCCTCACACCCGAGATGATTTCATCCGGCTCGTGGAAGAACGGTTCATTCAGACCCTACGGCATCAACGCCCCCACATCACGTCTCATCCCGGGACGCCATAACCCCTACGGCAACTATCTGCAGTGGGTAAAGGACAAGCTCACATCCCTCGGCTTCGAGGAATTCGACGGACCGCTCGTGGAGAACGAGTTCTGGAACGGAGACGCGCTCTTCATGCCGCAGTTCCATGCGGCACGTGACATCCATGACGTCTACTACGTCAAGGACCCCGTTCACTGCAGGGAAATCGAGGAGCCGTGGCTGAGCCGTGTCGCAGAGACCCATGAGAACGGCGGAGAGACAGGCTCGCGCGGCTGGAACTACAAGTTCGACCACGAGTTCACACGCCGTCAGGTACTTCGTAGCCAGGGCACCGTTCTCAGTGCACACCAGCTCACGAAGGCAAAGGTTCCCGGAAAGTACTTCGGAATCGTGAGATGCTTCCGCTATGACCAGGTCGATGCAACACACGGTGCGGACTTCTATCAGACGGAAGGCATCGTACTGGGTAACGACGTCAACCTCCGCAACCTCCTGGGACTTCTGAAGATGTTCGCAGAGGAGATTGCAGGTGCCGAGGAAGTCAAATACGTTCCCGGTTACTTCCCGTTCACCGAGCCCAGCATCGAAGTTCACATCAAGCACCCGGTTCTCGGATGGTTCGAGCTCGGAGGAGCAGGAATCTTCCGTCCGGAAGTCACGAAGAGCCTCGGTGTGGACGTACCTGTCCTCGCATGGGGACTCGGTATCGACAGAATGGCTCTCATGCATCTGGGCCTCAATGACCTCAGAGAGCTCTTCACACCGAACATCGAAGCCGTAAGAACAAGGAGGGGTAACTGATATGCCTAAGATCGATGCACCCGAGAAGTTATTCTTCTCTTTACTCGGTAAGACAATGACAGATGACGAGCTCGTCGACATCTTCCCGGTGGCGAAGGCCGAGCTCGACGGACATGACACAGAGCATCATGTCATAAAGATTGAACTCAACGACACGAACCGCCCGGACCTCTGGTCCCCCGCAGGTGTCGCAAGAGCACTCAGAACATACGAGACAGGTGAGATTCCCTACTATGATTTCTTCTCCACGAAGGACGATGTGAAGGACAGCGAGGGAAGGATGATCATCGACGACGAGAGTGCAAAGGGAATCAGGGACTTCTCCATCGGCTTTGCATGCCGCGGTGTCGAAGTCGACAATGACCTTCTCGTCAATCTCATCCAGAGCCAGGAGAAGCTCTGCTTCAACTTCGGCCGCAAGAGAAAGACCATCGCAATGGGCATCTACCGCTCGGAGCTCATAAACTATCCTGTGCACTATGCCGCAGTCGATCCTGACAAGACGAAGTTCGTACCGCTCGGAATGACGGAGGAGCTTTCCCTCAGGGAAATCTGCGAGAAACATCCCAAGGGAAAGGAATACGGCTACATCGTATCGTCATTCGACAAGTTCCCGTATCTCTATGACGACAAGGGAGAGACTCTCTCGTTCCCGCCCGTCATCAACTCGGCACGTATAGGAGCCGTCGAAATCGGCGACAGCGAGTTCTTCATCGAAGTCTCGGGCCCGATTCTCAACGACCTGCTGCTTGCTACGAACATCCTCGCATGCGACCTCAGCGACATGGGCTTCGAGATTCTCCCGATAAAGGTACGTCTCAACCAGGATACACCTTATGGAAGGGAAATCACGGTACCGTATTACTTCCAGGAGCCGCAGAGAGCTTCAATCGAGGCGATTGACAAGAAACTCGGACTGGCGCTTACAGCTGACGACTGCATCGCTTCCCTCAGAAAAATGGGTGTCTACGCTGTTGCAGATGACAAGTACGTCTATGCGGAGTGCCCGGAATACAG
>CAZGNN010000352.1:0-1902 GCA_964527335.1 uncultured Spirochaetaceae bacterium
TCATCCAGAGACATCTCAGAAGTTCCGTTTTTCAGAGCTTCACGGTTTAAGGAAATAAGAGCTTTTGCAGCCTTTTCTGTCTTGGTTTCACTATCTGATAAGATCATGCTGAACGGAACGCCATTCACCATTACGGATCTCTTCAGAAACATCCTCACCGCAGTTGACAGGTCAATTCCCAATGCATCATATACAGCTGTCGCCTGATTCTTCAAATCCTCATCAATCCTGACTTGAACCAATGTAGCTGCCATATATACAACCTCCAAGAATATATTGTAATTCAATTGTATAACATTGCATGACAATGTCAAATGTTTATGTAGCTTTTGCAGAAAAAATCTGAAACACGTAAATATCGTCGTGTCATACAGCCGGCATTCTCGATGATATCGAATGTTGAACAAAGAATCTCTCTTTGTCATAATCAGAGCATGAGCGAAAATACGAATCAGTCCACCCACTGGGCGGATATAATGGCCGATAAGATCATCAGAGAGAAGGGTGACAAGCCCTCATATACCTGTGCCAGCGGTATTACACCTTCAGGGACAGTACATATCGGAAACTTCAGGGAGATCATCACAGTAGAACTCGTTGTGAGATGTCTCCGCGAGAGGGGCAAGAACGTCAGGTTCATCTATTCATGGGATGACTATGATGTATTCAGAAAGGTTCCGAAGAACATGCCGGAGCCGGAACTCCTTGCTACATACCTCCGTAAGCCGATTACCCTCGTTCCCGACACGAAGCACCGTGCCGAGAATTATGCACGCGGCAACGAAGTCGACGTCGAGAAGATTCTCCCGACTGTCGGTGTCTTCCCCGAGTTCCTCTATCAGGCACAGAACTACAGAACAAACAAATATGCCGAGGATATAAAGACGGCACTCGAACACCGTGATGAAATCAGGGCTGCACTCAACGAGTACAGAACCGAGCCTCTGCCGGACTCCTGGTGGCCGGTGTCCGTATTCTCCTCATTCACCGACAGGGATAACACAACTGTCATCGGATGGGACGGCGAGTACGGTATCACATACCACGACGACGAACTCGACAAGACCGAGACCATCGACATCAGGACAACACCGAACACGAAACTTCCGTGGCGTGTCGACTGGCCGATGAGATGGACTAAGGAAGGCGTTGACTTCGAACCGGGCGGAAAGGATCACCTCACTGAAGGCGGTTCATATGATACGGCAAAGAACGTCGTCAAGGTATTCGGCGGTACGGCTCCCGTCTCCATGAGATACGACTTCGTACGTCTCAAGGGTATGGGCGGAAAGATCTCCTCCTCGGGCGGTGAGGTTGCAGACCTCTATGATGTTCTCGCCATCTATCCTCCCGAGATTGTCAGATACCTCTTTGTCGGCACGAAACCGCAGAGTGAATTCGCAATCTCCTTCGACCTTGATGTTCTCAAGATCTACGAGGACTATGACAACTGCGAGCGTATCTACTTCGGTCTTCTTCCTGTAAAGGAACAGAGAAAGGAGAAGGAAAAGAGAATCTATGAGCTCAGCCAGGTAAGCGACAAGGCCATCCCGACGGAGCCGGGTTACCAGATTCCGTTCCGTCATCTCTGCAACTACGTCCAGATTTACGGCGGAGATGCAGAGAAGGTTCTCTCCCGGCTCAGTGATGCAACTCCTTCCCAGAAGGAAAGACTCCGCGTCAGAATCGAATGCGCGAAGAACTGGCTTCGCGACTACGCTCCGGACGAGTTCAAGTTTGCTCTCCAGACGGAGAACGATCCTCTCTATGAGGCAACGGAAAGTGAGAGAAAGGCCATCAGGGACTTCGCCGGCTACGTCGAGAAGTATCTTGATAATCTCTCCGAAAAGGATTTCTCCAACTACATCTATCAGGCTGCTGCCGACAACGGCCTTGAGAATG
>CAZGNN010000353.1:0-1871 GCA_964527335.1 uncultured Spirochaetaceae bacterium
TCGAGGACCTTGGCCCTCTGTTCAGCGGAAGTCAGTTTCAACTTCGCATATATGCAACGGCCGCAAAAGCCGATAGCAATACCTGCAATTCCAACCAAGAGATACCACAATACTGCCATATTGCCTTACCTCCTGCTTACATTATTATCAGTTATCTTGAATATTGAATCAAATTGTAAGTCTGTGTCAAGGCAAAGAAAAAACCGCCACTCGCGGTGACGGCTCCGGGTCTTACCCTTTTACGGCATATGATGCCAGACGCAGCGGGCTTTAACCCGCCGGGATTACTTGTCAGCCTTCTTGGCCTTCTTTTCATCCTTCTTCTCAGCCTTTTCTTCCTTCTTGGTCTTTTCAACCAGTTCAAGGATTACCATTTCAGCTGCATCCCCCTGTCTGTAACCAGTCTTGAGGATTCTTGTGTAGCCGCCCTTGCGTTCTGCAAACAGCGGTGCGATTTCCTTGAAGAGCTTGTTGACGATGTCTTCGTCATAGATGCTCTTTGCGATCTCTCTGCGGTTAGCGACACTGTCGGTCTTAGCACGAGTGATCATCTTTTCAGCCATCTTTCTTACTTCAAGGGCCTTTGCCTTTGTGGTCTCGATTCTCTCGTATCTGAAGAGAGACGTGACCATGTTGCGCTTAAGGGCTTTTCTTTCGGATCCCTTACGTGACAGCGCGTTAAAACCAATCCTATGCTTCATTTTCTTCTTCCTTATTCTCTGGAACTTTTATTGAATTCTTTAAGACGCTGAAGTCCGTCATTCCAAGTGTGAGGCCCCATTCCCTGAGCTTGTCCTTGATCTCGGAGAGTGACTTCTTTCCGAAGTTCCTCGTCTTGGTGATTTCGTCCTCAGTCTTCTTTGCAAGGTCACCGATAGTCTTGATGCCTGCATTCTTGAGACAGTTGGAGGAACGTACAGTGAGCTCCAGCTCCTCGACAGGAGTATCAAGAAGTTTCTTGACCTTTTCCTCTTCTTCGTCAACCTCTTCCGTCGTGCAGATCTTGTCTTCGTCGAAGTTGATGAAGATCGTGAAGTGCTCCTTGATGATCTTTGCCGCTTCGCCGAGTGCATTCTCCGGAGTGATTGTTCCGTCCGTATAGACATCGAGAATGAGCTTTTCGTAGTCGATTCTCTCGCCTACCCTGCACGGTTCGATGGCATACTTGACTCTCTTGATCGGAGAATAGAATGCGTCGATGGCGATTGTGCCCGGTTCCTCAGAGTACTTTTCATTGAGCTCTGAAGGAACGTAGCCGCGGCCGAGGTCAATCTGGACTTCCATCTCGAGGTCGCAGTCCGGCATCATTGTCATGATGTGCAGATCCTTGTTGGTCACAGTTACCTGATCGCGTTCGAAATCTGCTCCCGTGATGACGCCCGGTCCCTTGCACTGGATTGTCAGGATTGTACCTTCACATTCCTCCGGCATGCCGATGTGCAGCTTCTTGATTGCTGCGATGATGTCGCAGATATCTTCGCTGACTCCCGGAAGTGGCTCGAACTCTGAAGTGACGACATGCGGTGTCTTTATGCCGCCCTCGCCCTTGAAAGTAGTGAAACGGATGGCCGATACGGCATAGCCCTGGATTGAGGAGAGAAGAACACGGCGGAGTGTGTTTCCGACTGTTGTTCCGAAGCCCCTCTCGAAAGGATATGCGACGAACTGACCGTAGTCGTTTGTGCTTACTGTGTTTTCAGAGGTTATTCCTGAAGGTCTCTTGAAACCTTTAAGAAGATTTTTTCTTGCCATGGTTACTCCTATTTTTATGCTGTTAAACAGCTATTCTGCGAGGGGAATCCCCCCGCAGATACTCGTCAGACACGGCGTGACTTACGAGGACGACAACCGTTGTGCGGAATCGGGGTAAC
>CAZGNN010000354.1:0-1871 GCA_964527335.1 uncultured Spirochaetaceae bacterium
AGTCACGACCCGAGAAGATGACGAGTGCAATGAGTGTCACAAGGTACGGGATGATATTGAATACCTGACTGGGTATAACCTTCAGAGCCGGCACCATTGAAGAAATGGTGCTGAGGGCAAGGGATGCTCCGAAGAGCACACTCGCTCCCGTGACGCCGAGCGGAGTCCAGCGTCCGAACGCGACTGCAGCAAGGGCGATGAAGCCCCGTCCGTTCGTGAACGTCGATGTGTACTGGATTGTCTGCGTCAGAACCGCACATCCTCCGGCAAGTCCTCCCAGGAACCCTGATGCAAGAACGCCGATGTATCTTGTACGCCTTACGTTTATACCCACGCTGTCTGCTGCAGCGGGATGCTCCCCGCATGCCCTCAGGTGCATTCCGAAGGGGGTCTTGTAGAGCACGAACCAGGCAAGAACCATCACGACTATCGCAACATAGAGTGTCGGATAGAAGCCTATGGCATCCTTGATCATACCGATCTTGAAGGCCTCCGAACGGTCAGTCCCGTAGATACGCTGACATGCGAATACCGTGACACCTGTTGCAAGGAGGTTTATACCGGTGCCGCTTATCGTCTGGTCTGACTTGAGGTCGATTGATGCTATTGCATGAAGTGCAGAGAAAAGAAGTGCAATGACCGAAGCGGAAAGAAGTGCGATGACAACCGAAAGTCCGTTGGCAAAGCCCGCCTTCTCAAGAAGCTGATGGACGATTGCCGCAGTACATGCCCCGATACTCATGAGACCATCCAGTCCCACGTTCGTGACACCGCTGCGCTCACAGATCATACCGCCTGTCGCGATGATAAGGATAGGAGCGACAAGCATCATTATTGTTGAAAGTGTACTGATCATTCTTCCTTCTCCTTTCTGACTCTGATCTTCGCTCTCCTGTCCTTTATGATGGAAAGACCGCTTCTGAACGAGATGAATATGACGATGAGTCCCTGGATGATAGAGACAACCTCCTTCGGTATTCCTGTTCCCTGCATGAGCGAGTACGCCTGCTTGAGAACTCCGAAGAGATAGCCGGCAAGGAGACAACCGACGGCAGAGCTGTTGCCGACGAGGGCGACTGCGATTCCCATGAAGCCGTAGTTATCCTGGCTCTGGAGAATCTTGGAGTAGCGGATGGACCCGAGGAGTACGATTGCTCCCGCAAGCCCTGCGAATGCTCCCGATATTGCCATTGCCAGCGTTATGTTCTTCGTGTCGTTGATACCCGAGCATCTTGCGGCATCCTTGTTGAAGCCCGTAGCCCTCAGGCCGTAACCGAATGCAGTCTTCTCCATGATGAACCAGTAGATGATTACCATCAGAAGCATCACGAAGATTCCCGTATTAAGGCTCGAGCCGGATATGAGGCCGTCGTGAAGGAGTGCCGTAGGCTTGAGGTCTGCAGTACGGTTAGTCTTGTTGACTGTTCCCGCAGGTAACAGATAGAGACATATCAGAGGATACAGGTACAGTGCGACGTAGTTGAGCATGATGGTCGCAACGACTTCGCTGACCTTGTACTTTGCCTTCAGAAGTCCCACGATTCCTCCCCAGAGAGCACCCGCGATGAGGGCTGCTCCGAGACAGACGACGCTGAGTCCCGGGAACGAAGGAAGACAGACGCCGCAGATATGTGCCGCAAGAGCACCTATTGCGTACTGGCCTTCAGCTCCTATGTTGAAAAGTCCCACTCTGTTTGCAAATGCCATCGAGAGACCGCAGAGGACATAGGGAATGGAGAAAGCGAGAGTCTCGCCGATACTTCTGAAATTCCATCCTCCCTTCTTGCCGGCCTTTCCGACAACCGACTGGAATACCGCGTCGAAGAGTCCCTTCGGGTTCTTTCCGATGCATAAGAGGAGTATGACACCGG
>CAZGNN010000355.1:0-1863 GCA_964527335.1 uncultured Spirochaetaceae bacterium
TTTTACAAGGCGGGTGAATCATGTGCGGTATCGTAGGATATACAGGAAGGAAAGAAGCGGCAGCTTCCATTCTGCTTGAAGGACTGGAGAAGCTGGAGTACAGAGGATATGACTCTGCAGGAATGGCTGTACTGAGCCCTGAGGGTAAAGTTAGCATAGTGAAGGCCAAGGGAAGACTAAGGGAGCTCAGGGACAAGACAGACGGCGGCCGCACGATGAAAGGCTGCTGCGGCATCGGGCACACGAGATGGGCAACCCACGGGGAGCCGAGCGAGAACAACGCACATCCACATGCATCGGACGACATGAACGTCGTTGCAGTTCACAACGGAATCATAGAGAACTACCGCGAACTCAAGGAGAAGCTCCAGGGAAAGGGCTATTCCTTCTATTCGGAGACCGACACCGAGGTCATAACGAAGCTCATCGACTATTACTATAAGAAGTACAACATCGGTCCGATAGACGCTTTGGCAAAGACTATGGTCAGAGTCAGGGGAAGCTATGCTCTTGCTGTCATGTTCAAGGAGTATCCCGGGGAGATATACATCGCCCGTAAGGACAGCCCATTAATCGTGGGAGTAGGAGACGGTGAGACATTCCTTGCCTCCGATGTTCCGGCTTTCCTCAGGTATACGAGAGATGTCTACTACATGGACAATCTCGAAATGGGAAGGCTCAGGAAAGGCGAAGTTACGTTCTTCAACCTCAACGGTGACGAGGTGAAGAAGGAGATGAAGCATATAACATGGTCGGAGAGCCAGGCTGAGAAGGGCGGATTCGAGCACTTCATGATCAAGGAAATCCACGAAGAGCCGAAAGCCGTAAGGGATACTCTCTCGTCATATATCCACGACGGCAGAATCGATCTTACGTCGTCCGGAATGACTGATGAAGACCTGAGAAAGGTTTCGTCGGTAAGAATCGTCGCATGCGGCTCCTCGTATCATGTGGGGATGGTCGGAGAGTATTTCTTCGAGAGCATTGCGGGAGTGAGGACAAGAGGGGAGATGAGCTCGGAATTCCGTTACCGTCATCCCGTTCTCGACGATGACGAGCTTGTCGTCCTCATCAGCCAGTCAGGTGAAACTGCAGATACCCTCGCAGCTCTCAGAAAGGCAAAGGAGTCGGGAAAGAAGACGCTTGCCATCGTCAATGTTCTTGGCTCGACCATTGCCAGGGAGGCCGACTGGGTTCTCTACACCCATGCCGGTCCCGAGATAGCTGTTGCCACCACGAAGGCATATTCGACCCAGCTCTGTGTCATCTATCTTCTCGGAATAAAGCTTGCTTTTCTGGGCGGCCGCATTGACAGCGAGGAAGAATACATAAACGAGCTCATGACACTGCCTGACAAGATGGAGGAGCTTCTCGGACAGAAGGAGAAGATACAGTGGTTTGCTTCGCGCTGTGTCAACAAGAGGGATGTCTTCTTCATCGGACGGGGTATCGACAGTGCGATAAGCGCCGAGGGGAGCCTTAAGCTCAAGGAAGTGAGCTACATACACAGCGAGGCCTATGCATCGGGGGAACTCAAGCACGGAACGATATCGCTCATAGAGGACGGAACTCTGGTAATAGGAATACTGACGCAGCCTGACCTTTATGAGAAGACGATGTCGAACATGGTCGAATGCAGAACGAGGGGCGCATACCTCATGGCACTTACCGTGAGAGGCAACTACGAGACTGAGGAGAGAGTCGACTTCACTGTCTACATTCCGAAGACGATGCCGTGCTTTGCAACGTCACTTGCAATAATCCCGCTGCAGCTTCTTGCCTATTATATCTCTGTGCAGAAGGGCCTTGATGTCGATAAGCCGAGAAATCTCGCAAAAAGCGTCACAGTTGAGTAATTGTCTG
>CAZGNN010000356.1:0-1843 GCA_964527335.1 uncultured Spirochaetaceae bacterium
GGACGGGAGTAATCCCGTTCCTAGATAGATGATTACATAAACAGAACTCGGCTTACCCGGGACCTGGTTTTAATACTTAATGGCACCTCAGGGTGCCATTATCTTTAAGGGGTATAAACAATAAACGGCACCGTCATGGTGCCGTCTTCATCACAGGTCGATGATTTCGAACCTGAGGTCGAATGCCTGTCCCCTCGGATAGACGTTCGGCGCATACGGATTCGATATCTCGCAGAGGCCGTAGTGCCCGTAGCCGTTGTTGAGAGCAATCTTCTTCAGCATTTCTTCGGGCTTTTCTGGTTTGAGTTCCCGTTCCTTCACGAACTTTATGAGCATCCAGTTGAAGGCGTTGTCTTTGTCTATCCAGTAGATGTTGGGATATACTCCCGGATAAGTCTGGTAGAGAATCTGGTCGATTCCTTCCTTGTCGTGGAGATTCTCGACGATGGCCATTACAGCCATGTTCTCGAGTTCCCACTCCGAGCACTCCCTGAAATCTTCCCCTGATACTTCTTCGGGAACAACAGCTTCGGTGATTCCTTCTTCCCTGTAACGCTTAGCGTTGATGAGGTTGAACTTGTCGTCGACAAGCTTCATGACTTTGTCATCAGAATCGAAGGGCAGGATGCACGGGATAATGTCATTCTTCTCGCATAGCGAGTACCTTTCGCCCCAGCCCGACTGTCCCTCGAGTATGCCGTCCTTACCGACTTGAGCAAACATCACACCGAAAACCATGTTGCGGCAGCGGAACGCAAGGTCGACGAAGTACGGGACGGTATATTCCATCTTGATCCACTGGAAGTCCTTGAGAACTTCGGGATCTATCTGGCTCCGTAGAGCGGAGAAGTGAGCGATAGCATTGTAGTAGCGCTTTCCGTTCTTCTCCTCGTCGAGCATGGGAGCGAACATCTTTTCTGTGAGAGTCACCTCTTCATCATCCCAGTAGAGCTGTCCCTTACGAGTGATCATTCTTCTCGTCCTCCTTGATTCTGTCCCAGAGAGCGTTCATCTCCTTCACATGATCCTTATCGAGAGGAATACCTTCCTGAGATGCCAGATTGAAGAGTTTCTGGAAGCGTGACTTTATCTTGTCATTGCATCTGTAGAGAGCAGTGTTGGGTCTTACCTTCAGGAATCTCGAGAGATTGACGACAGAGAAGAGCAGATCTCCGATTTCCTCCTCGATATGGTTCCTGTCACCTTCATTTACTGCAGCCTCGACTTCATCGAGTTCTTCCTTCACCTTGTCGATGACAAGGCTGACGTTATCCCAGTCGAAACCGACCTTCTTGAGTTTCTTCTGAATCTCGTAGGCACTCATGAGAGGAGGAAGGGATGACGGGATATGTGAGAAGAAGTCCTCGCTTCTGTCCTTATGTCCTTCGACGTTCTCCTTGACGCTGTTCCAGAGCGTGAGAACTTCGCCTGCCGTGTCGACGTGAGCGTCACCGAATACATGAGGATGACGCCTTATGAGCTTTTCGCATACATCGTTGATTGCCTCGTAGGGCTTGAAATCTCCCTGTTCCTCATGAAGCCTCAGGTTCATGAAGACGTTGATCATGACGTCCCCGATTTCCTCCCTGCAGGAAGCATTGTCCTTCTTCAGAACTCCGTCGAGGTACTCGTAGCTTTCGTCGATGAGACTTTCGGTTGCAGTCTGATTGGTCTGGATCCTGTCCCAGGGACATCCCTCGGGAGACCTCAGAAGAGTGATGATCATATACAGATTGTCGAGAGCGGAATCGAGATTGTCCGCAGGAGTGTAGTTCAGCTGAATCATGAGTAAAGTTTACATCAAAAGTGACGGGTTGTTAAATGATAATCATCATTTTATACT
>CAZGNN010000357.1:0-1838 GCA_964527335.1 uncultured Spirochaetaceae bacterium
CCGTTCCCACGAGTGTCTGGTCAGCCTTGAAGTTGATTGATGCGACTCCGAGGAGGGCAGAGTAGAGAACGCCGGCAGCCATTGCGGCAAGCATTACTATAAGAATGTAGAAGATTGTCGGGATACCCAGCGGAAGATACTTCATCGTGAGTGCTCCTCCGAGAGCTCCTATTACCATGATTCCCTCGAGTCCCAGGTTGATTACACCCGAGTGCTCCGAGAAGCATCCTCCGAGTGCGACGAGTATGAGGACGGAGGAGAATATTAGTGTGTACTGAATAAGCAGAACTACTGAAAGCATTAGTTGTTACCTCCTTCCTCTTTTTTCTCCCTGAGCGCCTTCTTCTCTTCGACGCGGGCGATGATGTCATTCATCTTGAGCTTGAAGAAGAGAACGAATGCACAGAGGTATATGATGATTGACGAGATCAGGTCAGATATCTGGGAACAGTACTTCGTGAGGTCTACGTGCGATCCTCCGACGGTGATATGCTCGATGAAGAACGAGGCAAGGATTGTTCCGATGGGGTTGAGACCGCCGAGGAACGTTGCCGCGATGCCGTTGAATCCCATTGCCGGGACACTTGCTCTCGTGCACTCCCAGTCCTCGATTCCCGTGAGGTACAACAGTCCTGCACCGATTCCCGCGAATGCACCCGAGATGAGGAGAGAGAGGACGATGTTCCTGTTCTCCTTCATGCCGCAGTACTTTGCGGCGTTCTTGTTGAATCCCGTTGCCTTGAGCTCGTAGCCGAATGTCGTCTTGTTGAGGACAATCATCACGAGGACGGCGAAGACTATTGAAAGCGGGATTGCAATCGTGACCGTGTTGTTGTTGAAGAGACTGTCGAGTCCGAGAGTGGGCAGCAGTGCCTGCGGAGCGTTCTTCCTGAGCGAAAGGGTGTAGGGCTTCGACGGATCCTGTACGGCGGAGAGAATAGTGTTCGTCAGGTACAGGATTATCCAGTTGAGCATGATGCCGGAGATGACTTCATTGACGTTGAGATAGGCCTTCAGGAATCCCACGAGGGCACCCATGATGGCACCTGCGACAAGCGCCAGCATCAGACACGGCAGCCATCCCCATCCCCATTTGAGGGCTGCATAGAGGGCAGCACAGCATCCTGCCGTGTACTGACCCGAGCAGCCGATGTTGAAGAGGCCGACCTTGTACGAGAAGAGGATACTCAGGGCACACATGAGAAGAGGAACGGTCTTCACGAGAGTGGAACCGAGGTTCTTTATCCTGAGACGGCTGCTGCTGTAGCCCATGAAGTTCTTGATGAGTGCAAGAATCGAGCCTGCGGCACCGGACGGGTTGATTATGAGGAGTACCAGGAATCCTATGAGGAGTCCCAGGATGATGCAGACAAGCGAGGCTATCAGGGACTGCATGCCGTTTGATTTCCAGATGTTCTTTTTCATGCCTTCACCTCCATTCTCTTTGCTCCTGCCATATAGAGACCGAGTTCTTCCTCCGTTGTCTTCTTCGGGTCGAACTCACCCACGATTTCTCCTTCGTACATGACGAGGATCCTGTCCGAGACGTCCATGACTTCGTCCAGCTCGAGTGATACCAGAAGTACTGCCTTTCCCGCATCTCTCTGGGCGACAAGCTGCTTGTGGATGTATTCGATGGCTCCGACGTCGAGGCCGCGTGTGGGCTGTACTGCAATGAGGAGTTCGGGATTCTTCTCGATTTCCCTTCCGACAATTGCCTTCTGCTGGTTACCGCCGCTCATCGAGCGTGCAATCGTAACCGGGCCCTGACCGCTTCTCACGTCGTATTCACCGATGATCTTCTCGGCATATTCTCTGATGGCATCACGCTTCAGGAA
>CAZGNN010000358.1:0-1838 GCA_964527335.1 uncultured Spirochaetaceae bacterium
CCGATAAAGTCTTCGGTTTCAAGCATGCCACGCTCTGGCTTCCGTCCTATGAGTGGGAGGATATCTACGGCTACTCGGAAGACGATATAAAGAGACTAAAGGAAGTCATCCGCTCGACGGCGCATCTGATTATCCAGTTCTCGAAGGAAGGAGGTTTTGCAAATGCCTCAAGTTTTCAGAATCGGACCGTATCTGATATACTTCTGGACAAATGAGAACAACCCTTCATAACCTGTGCATGTCCATGTCTCCGAACGAAAGCCGGGTGCAAATGCGACAAAGATCTGGATTACAAGTGCCGGCAAGGCTCTGGTAGGAAACAATAATTCACAGATTCCCCCGAAGGTGCTCGGCAACATAGTAAGGATAATAGAAGCCAGATCGGATGAAATCATTCAGAAGTGGTTCAACTATTTCGGCGAAATCCGCTTCTTCTGCTAATTGCCAACAGATCAGCAGCAACAACAAGTCTTTCCGTCTGCGCATTCTCCGATGGTGGCCATATTCTATGAGAAGACAGGACCGCGGACGATAAACAGAATCCCATACTGTACGGTTGTACCACGCTATCGAGGTACCCGAATCAAACCGATATGATTTTTTCCTAACAGAGGAACTTCAAGTACTGAAGATACTTCGTGTTGTTGGTGTCTGAGACACGCTCAGAGAATTTTCTGTATCCGCAGACATCTGAATAGAAATGAATCAGCTGCTCATTATCCGCGGAATCAAGATAGACAACCCCACTCCCGATTATATGCTGAACTTCTTCCAGAACAGACTCTGCACAGTCCATCAACTCTGCGCCTGCAATGCGCATCTCCTCTCCAACAGCATAGTTCTTGCCGATTTGAGCAAGCAGAAATGCAGAGATGAGATACGAGTTCTTCTCCTTGTCAAGACGGCCGTACCTGTCCATTCTTCGTTTCACGGTATTACTCATCCACCCTGCTGGAACAGTCAGAACCTTGTGCGCCAGCGTAAAGTAGCCGAGGATATCTCCAGTTTCCTTATCAAAGGCAATATGAGTGATGGATATCTTCTTCTTCGCAAAGTCTATTGCCTTCAGCTTAAGAAAATCCTCTATATCCCTGTTCGCGGGACACGAAAAAGCAGATAGGCGGAAAGTGAGGTCTTCCTCTCCGATATCCTCAATGACATCTAAAATATTCTGGATTAAATAACTCATTCTGCAGTTTCTTTCTTCGTCCGATGAACTTGCCAGAACTTGTCACGATCCTCAGGAGTTGCAATCTTAATTTCAGCGTTACTCAATCTTTTCCTCTTATAACTTCCATCCGCTGCATCCATGTGATTGACATATTCTTCAATGAACTTGGGATTATTGATTGTGATGTTATCGAAAATACTGCATGTAGCCATAGCTTTCTCCTCCTGATATCAAGTGTTTCCTTTATCTGTAATTAGTATGCATCAGAAATCACGAATCGGCAAGTGTCTGACAGAGCTCTTCCCATGAAGCCGGAGAACAAAAGGAATATCTTGGTACGAAACGTGGAACATCTCCGTTGATGAAAAGCAAACCATCGCATTATGAGGATGATTGTTACCGACCTCTGATGAGTTCATTTCCCCGGATCAGCCAGGAGCGCAAGACGCATGAAGACAGTCCGATGGTCCGACGATTTCCTTTTTCCCGGCCTCGCCGAAGAAAATGGGCTCTTCTGTACCGACTCTGTTCCTGTCAGACAAGTCTGAGTACGGATTTCGGGGATTTGATGTTTCCTTCCCTCACGATTACTCCCTCACTGATGAGAGGATCTATTACATCCTTGAGGAATCTGTTTCTGTCACTGTACTGTGCAGCCGTCTGAAGT
>CAZGNN010000359.1:0-1835 GCA_964527335.1 uncultured Spirochaetaceae bacterium
AGGCTCATCAAGTTCTTCACCCTGATGATCGTCTTCACGATGTATTTCCAGGGCGGTACGATTCCGACATACATCATCGTCGACAAACTTCACCTTGTCGGCTCGAGATGGGCACTCATCCTTCCGTCGGCAATCAACACGTTCAACCTCATCGTTCTCAGAACGGCAATGGCTGCTGTTCCGGAGTCCCTTCCTGAGTCTGCAATGATCGACGGTGCGGGACATGTCACGATTCTCACAAGAATCATGGTTCCCGTCACGAAGGCTTCGATAGCGGTAATCCTCCTCTATTATGCAGTATCACACTGGAACTCATGGTTCCCTGCAATGATTTACCTCAGAAAGAAGAGCATGTACCCTCTGCAGCTGATCTTGAGAACAATCCTTGTTCAGGATGAGACATCGACAATGTCGTCAGGCTCTCTTGACTCCCTTGCCCTCAGTTCGGATTCCGTAAAGTACGCAACGATAGTCGTCGCAACGGCTCCTATCCTTGCCGTCTATCCGTTCCTGCAGAAGTTCTTCGTCAAGGGTGTCATGGTCGGCGCCGTAAAGGGTTGATGAGATGTTCGTTCCCGGTATCGTAAGCGCAACATTCAAGACAGAAAGCGTCGACTACGTAATCAATGTAGCTAAAGAAGCCGGTCTCAAGGCAGTCGAGTGGAGCGAGAACCACCACATAAAGAAGGGTGATTTCACTTTCGCAAAGGAGACTGCCGAGAAGACAGCTGACGCCGGCCTCGAGATAGCAGGATACGGTTCCTACTACCGCCTCGGACAGAACATGGAGATAAGGGACAGCCTCGATACGGCTAGTGCACTCGGTGCGAAAGAAATGCGTATCTGGGCGGGAAACACTCCCTCGGCTTCGCTCAGTGAAGAGGAGAGGGCTTCCCTCATCGAAGAGCTCCGGACGAGCACAAAGACGGCTGAAAGCTACGGCATCGTTCTCAATCTCGAGTGGCACAAGAACACGCTGACTGACACCAACGGGTCCGGTCTTGATACACTTGAGAAAGTCTCGAGCCCGTGGCTGAGGACACTCTGGCAGCCGACTCAGGCCCTGACGTTCGAAGAGAGAAAAGAAGGACTGGGGATGATAAGGCCCTTCCTTTCCTACCTTCACGTCTACTACTGGGACGAGACCGGGAGAAGACCCCTCTCTGAAGGGATCAGTCACTGGAGAGAGTATTTCTCCCTCCTTGATAAGGAAAAGAAATATTATACACTGCTGGAGTTCGTGAAGGGCGACAGCAGAGAACAGTTCCTCGCGGACGCAAAGGTCCTTGAGGAGCTCATAAAAGGAGAGAATTGACTATGGCTGATATGCATATCGACTGTTTCGACATGATCAACCCGTTCGTAATCGCGTCAAGCCCGGCTACCCGCGGCGCCGACAATGTAATAAAGAGCTCACAGTGCCATCCCGGCGCAATCACAATGCGCAACTTCGGCCACGGCATGGGCGGCGGCGGATTCTTCTATCCCGACTTCGAGAGTGTGAGAAAGGGACTTCCCGCATTCCACTCCCATGCTGTAGGAAGACAGTGCCCGGATAAGATTACATCACTCGACGAATACTGCGAGGAAGTGAGAAGGGCGAGAAGGGATATGTATCCCGAGACGAAGCTCTGGGCATCGGTGGGCCACTATCACGACATCGAGAAGTACCCGGACTGGGCGGACAAGTGGGTGAGGGAGGCCAAGGAAGTCGTCGCTGCAGGCGCTGACGCCGTCGAACTCCACTTCAACACTCCCGGCGTTGCAACTGCTGCTGACCGACAGTTCAACTACTACCAGCTTGTCGAGTCATGCACGAAGATGATCAAGGCTGC
>CAZGNN010000360.1:0-1831 GCA_964527335.1 uncultured Spirochaetaceae bacterium
CCTTTCCGCCGCCGCGTGCGGAGCCGAGAATCGTGCCGCCCTTCTCCTGGATTTCATCCACGACATCGGGGTTGAGCTCGATCATCGGCCAGGGAGAATCGGCAAGAAGCCCCAGGTACCCGAACGGAATACCGGAGATTCTTCTGACACCGTATCTGTACCAGAAGCATCTGACGACGCTCCTGATGACGTTGTTGAGACCCGGGCATATTCCGCCGCATGTGCATATTGCGGCATGAACGCGCTTGGGGTTGAAGTATATCATCTTTCTCGGGCCCGCAAGCTCCAGGAGGTCCACTTCCTCGTCGCCCCTGGGTTTATGGTCTATGTCGAGATAGATCTTGTCACTGTCCTCGACGTAGTCGGCCTGGCCGTCGCCGGGATGTACCGACATCTGGATTGGAGAAGGAATCTTCGCCTCCCCAATCGTTTCAATGTTGAATGTCCTTTTCGTCATTTTCCGCCTCCTTCAGAAGAAGCTCCAGTTCTTCCTTATAGTTATTGTACTCCATAAGTGCCGCCTTTTTGGCTTTTTCCTGAAAATTTCTGTAGAGATCCATGTAACGCCTTGCAAATGGCGTAAGAACGACGCCTTCTCTCTGCGCGCCGCCCCTCTTGCGTTCGACGAAGGGGTGTCCGACTTCCTTCTCGAGCTTCTTCAGCATGTTGTATGCCTTCGAGTACGAGAGGTTCATCTTCATGCTTGCAGCCCTCAGTGACTGCTCTTCGCCGATGTTCTCGAGAAGCCACAGGACTCCTATTCCCATGAACTTCTCGCCGTCCTTATCCAGAAGATAGAGTTTAGTGTCTAGTTCCACAGCTCCTCAGCTCCACGGTAGACCAGATCGACAAGGTCGCCGATTTTCTCCTTCTCGACGGAGCAGAATGCAAGCCTCAATGTCTTTCCCATGATGTTGATGGCTCCTATCTCGTACTTCTCGAGGAGATGGAGTCTCAGCTCCTCTGCATCGTGGCCGTTCGTGCTGAATGCCATGAAGTAGCCGGAGTTGAAGGGATAGGGCGTCAGCACACTGCTCTTGCTGTGTCTTCCGATTGCTTCCTTTATGATAAGGTATCTTTCGTTCATCTTGTCAAAAAGATATTTCTTGTCGCTCTCGTAGTGCTCGCCGTCCCTCATTGCGTGTAACAGCAGTGACTGGCCCGGCCTGTCGCAGTTGGATACCGTGCATCTTATTGCTCCGAGAGTCTTCTTCTCGAGAGCATCGAGTCCCTTCTTCGTGAGAGACTTCGATCCGTATGTCAGGAATCCGATTCTGAAGCCCCAGACCATCTCCTCCTTCGTTGCGGCATCGCCCTTGACTGCAAGAATATTGTCATGTGCATCACAGAAACGCGAGAAGAGGCTCTCCTTCTCAGTCTCGTTCTCATAGAAGAGACCGTAGTACGCGTCGTCGGAGATGACAAGAATCTTCTTGCCCGTGTCAGCGACTTCCGTCACGGCTCTGACGATTTCCTCTGCTTCCTTCTTCGAGGGAGAATAGCCTGTGGGGTTATTCGGGAAGTTCAGGATGAGACGCGCCGTGTTGCCCTTTGTCTCGAGAAGTGCCTTCTTCATGCCTTCAGTGTTGAAGAGACCGTCACTGAACATCGGGAATGTCCTGAGTTTTCCTCCCGCATAGTTTTCGAAGATGAGTTCGTAGTTGTCCCAGAAGAGGTCCGGACATACTATCTCATCACCCTCGTCGACGAACATGAAGCCCAGGAGCGATATTGCGTGGGTAAGACCGCCCGTGACAGTCGAACCGCTGATTTCCTTTCCCTTGAGAGACGGGTTCTTCTCTATCATCCTCTCCTTCCAGAGAGCTCTCAG
>CAZGNN010000361.1:0-1831 GCA_964527335.1 uncultured Spirochaetaceae bacterium
CACCTACAATGGGAGAAATTCTGAAGGAAGAGTTCATGATACCGCTCAATCTTTCAGCTTACAGACTTGCCCACGATATACACGTTCCGGTTTCCAGGATACAGGCAATTCTCAATGACAGAAGAAAGGTCACTGCGGACACATCTCTGAGGCTCGGACGTTACTTCGGTGTATCCGGTAAGTATTTCCTGAATATACAGAACGATCTTGATATCCGGGAACTGAACAGCAGCATCAGTGACGAAATATCACAAATCAAGCCATACAGCAATGTAGGTTAATCACGGGATTGACCTGACACCATAGTCCCCTCCGCAAGGAGGGGATACCTGTCACGGAATCTTCAGATATTGCATGTTTTCGGAACCGAAGTTCTGCAATGCATATGATTCTTCAGGAAAATGAAAAATAATTTTGACAAAAAGACGAAAAATTCCGCTTTATAAGTATGAGAAGAATTTTTTCCTTTTTGTTCTGTTCTGTTATTTTCCTTCTCTTTGTCTCCTGTTCCGGTGAGATAAAGACCTCCGTCACAGTCTCTCTCTATGAGGAGCTGACCTGGGAGCAGGTCACGGGGGAGAGCATGTGGTACAAGCTGAGGTACTTCGACGGTGAGAGTGTCCATACGGAGTATCTGGGGTACGACGAGAAGAGCATAAGCGTGAAGGTGTCGCCGTCGTCGCTCTCCGTCTTTGCTCTCTATCCTCTGGGGACACTTTCGCCTTTCGGCGGCTTCTTTGACGGAGGAGATGAGGAGAATGTATATCTCCTTTCCGAATGGGGCTACTTTGCCGCAATGCTCATTGATGCCGCAGAGACATTCCCAGAAGGGGTAGCAAGGCTCAACATCGGGGCCGTGAAGAGAGACAACACTGACCTCGGGGCAATTAACCGTGAAGTCTTTCTCTCTTCTCTCTTCGAGGGTTCCCTCTCGAAGAAGACGATAACGCTCAGCAAGAAGTTCAATGTTCCCCTGGAGGGAGTCCTCAGCGGCTACTGGGTAAGTCTCTTTTCCCATTCGACATCATTCACTCTCTCTTCCACCGGTGACAAGGAGACACTCTCCCTGCTTCCCGGTGTCTGGTACTACCTCAACTGTGACCGCAGCATGATACTCGAGATTGTTCTTACCGATGACGGGGAATACCGCGTCAAGCACAAGGCAAAGCCCAAATGGAGTTGAAGTGACACTCCATTCAATTTAGAATGTGGGCATGGAATCGTTAAGAGAACTCTACAGAATAGGTTACGGTCCCTCATCGTCACATACGATGGGCCCGAGAAGTGCTGCTGAAAGATTTGTGAAGGAACATCCCGGCCTGGAGAAGGTCAGCATCGAGCTCTACGGCTCGCTTGCCGCAACCGGCAAGGGACACCTTACGGACAAGGCTGTCCTCACTGTCATGAAGGATAACGGTATCGAGGCTGATATCTCATGGCATCCGTCGGAGTTCAAGCCTTTCCATCCAAATGCCCTCACATTCATTTCCGGTGACATTTCAGATACCTACTATTCTGTAGGCGGCGGAAAGATAATAAAGGAAGGCGAGAAGGGTGAGGCTGACGATACTGTCTATCCCGAACTGATCCTTGGTGACATGGAGAAGATGCTCAACTACTGTGACTATCACGGCTACCAGATGTGGGAAGTTGCAGTGGAGTATGAGGGACAGCATATCCTCGACTATGCAGGAGAGGTATGGGACGTCATGAAGGCCGCGATAAAGAGAGGCCTGGAGAACGAAGGTGTTCTCCCCGGAGGCCTCAAGCTTCAGAGAAAGGCATGCCTCTCGCATGCGAAGTCCATCGACTTCGCAGGTGCTCTCGGGGA
>CAZGNN010000362.1:0-1807 GCA_964527335.1 uncultured Spirochaetaceae bacterium
ACCAGATATGCATACACATGTTCCTTAAAGACTTTCAGTTCAGACTGGGGCAGTTGTCCGCAGAAAGATTCATCGGGATTTTCGGCAGTAAATCGGCTTTACTGTCGATTTTCCCTCATATCTCTTCACAAAAATCCACGGCACAGACCAGCAGAAAAGGAGTACTTCACAGCTTACCGATCAATCATATTCCGAACTTTCTTTCGAGTTCCGCGTCAACCTCATCTAGAGTGTGCGTTCTTCCCGCTCTGACGGATTCCATCCCCTTTTCAAGAGCGGCATCAATTTCGGTCATATCTGCTGTATGCTGCAGACTGAACGGAAGAAATCTCTCCGGGACATCAGAAAAGAAGTATTCTCTATCTGTCATCTTCATTCATCCTCTTCTTCATTCTGTAAATGTTCCTGTCTCAGAAAGGAATACCCGTATTCAGAACGTCAGCGGAAAATCCGCTTCTGTCTTCTTTGTCGCTGATAGAAATGAGCTCTATAGCAACAACTTCTCCCCATGCTTTAGATTCCAGCGCAGTGTCAGGGTGCCAAGATAATTCTCGAGGAGTTCATCAACGACCACGAAAATATCAATATCGTTGTTCGTATCTGCCGTTTCTCAGACCAGGAATCCATAGAGGTATACCTCTCTGACGGATTTGGCATAACCTTCTGCAACACGCAGCACCTTTTCCCGGAAGAACCATAACTTCTCAAGTTTATCTAAGAGTTCATGACAATAGGAAGTTAATCATCATGTCGTGACTTAACCTATCTCTCATTATTCAACTCTTGACAAATAACACATAATAGCAACAAAAATAAAGTGTAAGCTTACAGTTTACACACAAAAACCAAACTTTAAAGAGGAAACCGAATGATGGAAAGAAAACTAGGAGACTTTTTACATGCACTGCGTATTTCAAGAGGAAAGACCCTACGTACTGCAGCTAAGGAAATGAACATGTCTGCAATGTACCTGTCAGAAATTGAAAGCGGCAAAAAAATACCTTCAGGAAAGATGTTGAAAAACATTGCGGACTTCTATCAGGAAAGTTATATCAAACTGGCAAGCATGGGAAACGATTCTGTAGAGAACAATCACCCGACATCGGCAGCATCGGTTGCAAGAATGGTCGAAGGGCTCTCTGAAGAAAACGTTAAGAAAGTATTTGAATATATCCAGAGCATGGAGAAAGGAGATGGAGAGTAACATGGAACCTACATGTATTGTAAATCCACTGAGTTCGCTTGACATAGAATTGGATTCTTCGGTCTTCCTTAGAGAATATCAACCGAAAGTACTTGAAGGAACAGAACCCCTGGATGTAGCAAAACTCCTTGACGACATATTTTTAGGAGGTAAAGCGGGAATCCTCGGCAATTCAATTGCCGAGATGAAAGCGGCCGGGCAACCCATTATATCTCGAGTGATCTGAAATCGATAAACAGAAACTACGGATTGACAAATGCTCGATACATTGCCCAGAGATACCGCAGAAACGACGCATCAAACAAGCGTGTATTCCTTTCAAAAAATCCTGTAGAGTCCGCAAAAAGGCTATTCAGAACGTTAGGACGAGGAGGCATACAGCGACCTCTGAGAGACAAGGACGGGAGCGTAAAAGGATGGACGAGAACCATGAAAGGCGGTGATGTCATCACGTACAGACCCCGACGGTCCTCTGACGGAAGTCCCGTCGTTGACATCAATATCATCAGCAAACGTCCAGGAATCAAGAGTCAAAAAATCCATTTCTATAATTGGGAGGCAAAATAATGGAAAAAGAATCTTCTATCTACAATTTTCTGAAAA
>CAZGNN010000363.1:0-1799 GCA_964527335.1 uncultured Spirochaetaceae bacterium
ATCATGCACTGGTACTGGTTCCAGATATTCACCATCCTGTCGAACTTCTCGACTCCGGTGTCGACATGGAATGCCGAGAGAAGGCCATCCCAGTGTGATTTGAGAGAGGAGAGTGCATCGTCGACCTTATCCTTTGTGGAGAAGCGGGACATCATATCGTGGGCCTTCTTCTTGTTGATGATGCCTTTCTTCTCCCATTTCTCGTTCTCCTCATTCTCGATGTAGCCGAGAATGTAGATGAGCGTCTTCTCTTCTCCCGCGGGAATGGTGAATGTATTCTCCAGCGCTGCGATGGGGGACCATCCGGAAGCGACTGAGGAGGAGAGTTTTCCGTTCCTTATTCCGTCGGGATTATCGTAATTGTTGAACCTGCCGAGGAAGGAGAGTCTGTCGGAGTCGAATGAGGATACATCCTCACTGACGGAGAAGAATGCATAGTGGTTTCTTCTCTCCCTGTACTCCGTCTTGTGGTAGACTGCATTCCTTTCGATTTCAACTTCTCCCGTGGAGTAGTTACGCTGGAAGTTCGTCATGTCGTCGAGTGCGTTCCAGAGACAGAATTCGACGGCGCCGACCAGACGGATGTCCTTTGTACTCTCTGTCGTGTTTCTGAGAGTGAGCGACAGCACCTCGCATTTCTCGTGAAGGGGAACGAATGCCGTGAGAGCGGCTTCGAGTCCGTTCTTCGACGAAAGGAACGTCGTGTATCCCATGCCGTGACGGCACTCGTAGGAGTCGAGCTCGGTCTTGAGTGGAAGAAAAGACGGCGACCACTTCACGTTTCCGTCACATATGTAGAAGAGACGCCCAGTGTTGTCTTCCGGAACGTTGTTGTACCTGAAGCGTGTTATGCGCCTGAGCTTTGCATCTCTGTAGAAGTCGTATCCTCCTGCAGTATTCGAGATGAGAGCGAAGAAATCCTCGCTTCCGAGATAGTTTATCCACGGCAGCGGAGTATATGGTGTCGTGATTACGTATTCCTTTCTTTCGTCGTCGAAGTGGCCGTAGCGCATGTTCCCTCCAGTTTGTTCAGTGCTTGAACTAATTACATTTAACCACGTTTCTGTCATTATTCAAATATAAATTCTTCTGCAAAGGACAATTTTCCTTAAATGACTTTCTCCCTCCCGTGGAAGGATGGTATCATTCCGGGTATGACGGAAATACGGACTTACAGGAAAGAGGACAGGGAGGCACTCGAGAGAATCTGCACCATCACGGATCCCAAGCACTTTGAACCGGAGTATCTTTATACTCTCTATCTTCATTACTACATCGAAGAGGAGGGTGACAACACCCTTGTCGCCGCAGTCGATGATAGGGTCGTCGGCTATATACTCTCAACTGAGAGTTATGACAGATGGAAGAGAGTCATGAGAGAGAAATATCTTTCCTCTGCAGGAGAAAAGACGAGAATGGACGGGGAGGAGAGCATCGCGTTCTACTCGCCGTATGCTGGGGAGTATCCCGCACACATGCACATAGACATAGACCCTGAGTACCAGAGAATGGGACTCGGTACGGCCCTTGTTGATGCTCTCAGGGAGAAACTGAGTAAGAAGAATGTTCCAGGCCTCATGCTCGGCGTTGACCGGGATAACACGAAGGGCGTGTCATTCTACAGAAAGTACGGCTTCACTCAGCTTGACGATAATGGCTGTGTCTACGGCTTACTTCTTTCCTGAGAAGAAACTACATGAATTCTTCACTTACCCTTTACCTGAAACAGAAAATACTCGTGTAGTATATGCGCAAGTAAGAGAAAGTTTTTTTCATATTTATAATTCAAATCCTCCTTT
>CAZGNN010000364.1:0-1781 GCA_964527335.1 uncultured Spirochaetaceae bacterium
TCTCAAAGGATGTCGACAGCACACTCATAAAGTCGACAATCGAGAAGGAAGGATACACGGTAAAGGGTATCGAGTGAGAAGCGGAGGAGAGAAATCTCCTCCCTTTCACTTTTCTTCTTTTCATTTTCATACTTCATGAAGTAAAGTTTCCTCATGGAAGAAAAGTGGAAATATCATTATGTGCATAGGGACCTCGTCAGGGCGTGGTCTGATGACGGCGTGCATGTCGACTGGTGCAATCCCTTCAACGGCGAAACGGTTAAACGGGGAAGAACGGACAGATTCTTCTGGCAGTGGATCTATGACCTGCAAGGCGAGCTGAAGGATAAGATGAAACTGGTCGACAAAACCTTTGCCCTTTACCTTGATGTGTTCAGACAGAACGCTTTCGACTGCCTTTATGATGAATTGCCGTATGCACGTTTTTCACTTGTCTTCAATTATCTGAGAACCCCGTCTTTCAGAATCTGTGACAAGAGTGAGGAAGAGAGAAATAAGGAATTCAAGGAGTATTATGAAGAGCTTTCATCAGGGAATTTCGACTTCAGAAGAAATTCCGACGTTTTGATAAGACGTTACTCCGAATACCTCATAAGGACATACAATATTGCCTTCACAAGTGAAATAGCACTTCTGGATTTTGATCATGTTCTGCTTTATGCAGCGCCGGAGAGGAGCTTCATCATCGGCGGCAGTCCCGTCGGTGTCATCAACCCCTATTACCATGAAAGGGAAAGTCAAAAGCATCCTTTTTTCGCATTCAGCAGAGTCGGAGCCGTCATGGTTATGCCTCTTTCTCCCTCTGTTACTCTCTGTCTCTTCGACCATTCCGTTTACAGACCCAGGAAAAAGGGAGGAAAGTGCATACTTTCTCCAGAAGATACCGACTTCCTCAATGCCGTCCAGATATTCAACGGCGGACTGAAGGACGGCATTGTATACAGGGGAGATATCGACTATGTGTTTTCTCTCTGCCGTGAATTCGTAACTGGCCCCAGGGAGAAATATACGGGAGAGTATCTTGATTACTATCCGTTAAGGAGAACACTTTCCGCTCTCGGAATCAGGGCTGCCGCAGAGGAGGCTTACGATGAGTACTCCGATGATTCAGTCAGACCCTTTGTCGATACCATGAGAAAGTATTCGGATTCTATCGGAAGTGTGAATCCGGAGAATTATGAAGAAAAAGAGCACAGGCGTTATGTCATGGCTCACAATCTCGCCTTCGAGGATCAGATAGAAGAGTGACGGGGATTTATGCTTTCGGGAAGAGTGTGGTAATATTCGACATATGAACAGCGATTACAGATTTCAGTATGTTCCTGAATATATCATAAGGAACTGGAAGGACAGGGACGGAAGCGTCGCATACGTCACGAGAAATGACAGTGAGGTGTATACATCCCCCGTTGCAGATACTTTCATAGAGCACATGAAGGCGGATATCGGAGAAGATGCCCTCAGCTCTTCCGATGCACTTTCGAATACGAATCTCATCGATACGGTCAGCCGTATAGTCCACGGGGATTTCTCCTCACTCGACAACGACGTCTTCTGGCTCAGCGCACTCGTAAGCCATCTCTTCTACTCGAATCCTTACGGAAAGGGGAGAATAGACTTCATCACACATCTCTATGCCGACGAACTTGAAAAGGTCAGAAACAGAGAGGAGGCGAGTGCCTTCATCACGAGACACTTCAACGACAGCCGTTCGACAAGAGACCTTCTCATGATGAGGGAGATGTCGAGTATCGCATTCGTATACGGCTTCGACCTCAGTG
>CAZGNN010000365.1:0-1777 GCA_964527335.1 uncultured Spirochaetaceae bacterium
GCAGGCTCCATTCTCTCCCTCTCGCGCTCCCCGGAGGAGACTGACAGGGATGTCAGGGCGCTCATCGTCCCCGACAGGGAGAAGAGCTTCACGCTCGCACTCGAGATGGTGCAGCTTCTCTATTTCGCGCTCTCGGGACGCTTCCCGTACGAAAGCGCCGATGTCAGGGGCTCGGGCTTCCGTGCTTACGACCTCTCCCTCTACGGATACAGCGATGAAACATCTTCCTTCATAATGAGTGCCCTCACGATGAAGGAGAAGGACCAGAGAAGAATATGTCTCAACTACGGGCCGCAGTACGCCCTGGGCTGGTTCCTCGAGAAGACGGAGAACCTCGAGTGGAACTACCCGTCACGGAGCGACGCCGACGCGCTCTTCGACAGGGAGACAAGCGAAAAGGAAGAAGCTTTCCAGGCCCTGAAGAACCGCAAGGGCGGAAAATCGAAGAGAAAGAAGATAGTGAGGGAAAAGGGAGCAATCGCCGCAGTAATCGTGCTTATAGCGGGAATTGTAATATATTTCATCGGTAACTATCTCTACCAGGAACTGAAGGCCCCGCTGACGAAGGACCTCGATCCCGAAGGAATAATCGAATACACGATAGAGAAGCAGAACGAACTTGACGCAGGATCAATCAATGAAGGCTTCAAGGGAGAATGTGCACAGTACATGGAAGTGACGTCGCTCTATGTATCCTCCCGCACCACTCTCGCCTACAGCCAGAAGAACACGATCATAAACGTAAACGACTGGATCGAAAGCGGAAGGGGCGCAATCGACAGGGAATGCACCATCTACGGCGTCATAATCGACGGCATCGAGGAAAGTGGTGAAAACGCCTACACGGCACATCTCGAATACTATTCGCCGTATGCTCTGAACGATGAGGATGAGGACATCTACCCGCAACAGGATAACACTCAGCGTATTTTCGTCTACTCTATCGACGAGAACTTCGTCTTCGAATGGAATACAAGGGGATGGTGGCTCTGTACGGACTCGGAGTTCAGTGACGCCACACTACTGGATGTTCTCTACGTTCCCTATGCCTCGGGAGACGAGGTAGCGTCTGATTGATTCCGTGTCGTCGGGATGGAACCACACCGCATCGGGGAACGAGCGGAAGAACGTCATCTGACGCTTTGCATACTTGATTGAATTACGCTTGATGGCATCCTTTATACCGTCAAGCGAATATTCGCCGCTCTCGAGTGCATCAAACCACTCTCTGTAGCCTATGGCCTCCATGCTCGGCCAGTCCTTCCTGGCACCACAAGAGAGCAGCATCTTCATCTCTTCGACGGCCCCGCTTTCAAACATAATGTCAACACGGCGGTTGATGCGGTCGATGAGCTCTTTCTTATCACGTTCGAGGCCGATGAGGATAAAATCGACATCAGAGCGGAGAGTGTCGGAGAGCGGGAATGACGAGAGAGGCCTTCCCGTCTGGTAATAGACTTCGAGAGCGCGTGTGATGCGGTAGATATCTTCCCTGTAGATTCTCGAAGCAGAGACAGAATCGACCCTTTCAAGCTCCGCTCTTATCCAGTCGGGTCCCTTTTCATCAAGGAGGGATTTCACCTTCTCTCTTACCGACGGGTCACACTTCGGAGCCTGGCTTCTGCCGTAGCAGAGCATTCTGAAATAATATGCCGTACCGCCTGTAATGAGGGGAATATTGCCGCGGCCGTTTATCTCGCTGATGAGAGAATCGGCATCAATGCAGAAGTCCCCGGAAGTATACTCCTCCCGGGGATCTCTTATGTCTACAAGATGA
>CAZGNN010000366.1:0-1773 GCA_964527335.1 uncultured Spirochaetaceae bacterium
GTAAGAGGAGTCTTGAGTTCGTGCGAGACGTTCGCAGTGAACTCCTTACGCATGTTCTCCCTTTCGACTCTTTCCGTGACATCACGCAGAAGGATGATTATTCCCCCTCTGTTAGACGGGTATGCAACTTCCTCTATCATGAGACTCTTGAGAGGGAATATGACTTCCCGTCTCTCTCCTTCGAGGGCACCCAGGAGTGCCTTCTTGCCTTCCCCGTCCTGGAAGTACGAGAAGACGGATGTCGAGGTTATTCCCTCAGCCGAAAGCAGGGTTATGAAGCTGTCGTTGTGGCTCAGGAGCGTTCCGTTGTGATTGACTATCGCAAGGCCTTCCTCGAGTGAAGATGTTATGAGTTCGAACTCCCTCTTCTTCTCCTCGCTCTTCTCTATCTGCTCCCTTACGCTGTCCTTCTCCTTCTTGAGGCGAAGAAGCAGAGGGGAAAGCTCCTCATACGTCTCGTTGTCCGCAGGAGAATCGAGATTGAGTGAGTTGATCGGATCCACTATCTTCCGGCTTACGGCACCGGAAAGGAAGATCATTATTATGAGGATTACTGCTATCACGAGAAGAAGCGGCAGGAAGACAAGTGAGAGGAATGCGATGAGCGTCTTCGCTTCCGTCGAAAGACGGATGACGATGCCGCCGTCTATTCTCTTTGCAGCATAGACGCTCTTGAGAGCGAGCGTGCTGCTCTTACGCTCGCTGATTCCGATTCCGTTCTCGAAAGCCTCCCTCACCTCCTCTCTCTCGAGATGGTTGTCCATACTCGAGGAGTCGGCGACGCTGTCGTAGAGGACAGAGCCGTCTTCGGATATTACCGTCAGTCTTCTGCTTCCGTGAGGAAGGGAGGAGAATGAGACACCGTCCGAGCAGAGCGACTCGACATAGGAGAGCTCCACGAAGAGGTCCTCCTCAATCCTGTCCTCATATGTGTGGTAGTACAGCAGCAGCGATACCGGCAACAGCAGTGCCGCCGTTATGAGAGACACGACAAGAAGCCAGAGGAATATGGTCTTTCTCATTTCTCGTCCTCCTTCCTGATTCTGTATCCCAGGCCCTTCACGGTTTCGATTATGTCGCCGTCGGGATCGAGTTTTTCCCTCAGGTGCCTGATATGAACATCGACAGTCCTGCTCTCTCCGAAGTATTCGTAGCCCCAGACTTCTCCCAGTAGCGTCTCCCTCTTAACAGCCAGACCCTTGTTGAGGAGAAGGTACTCCAACAGCTCATACTCCTTCAGCGTGAGTTCGACGGGATTGTCACGATAGTAGACCCTGTGCTCTCCGCGGTTCATTCTGATGTCTCCGGCAGAGAGTATGTCCTCATTCTTCACGCCGGTCTGCGAACGCCTTATGAGGGCCTTCACGCGGCTTATGAGTTCCAGGATTCCGAAAGGCTTCGTGAGATAGTCATCGGCCCCGCTGTCGAGTCCAGTGACCTTGTCAAGCTCCGTCGACTTCGCAGTGAGGAACATGACGGGAACAGAAGCGAACTTCCTGTCATCCTTGAGGCGCCCCAGTATTTCGAGTCCCGAAAGCCCGGGAAGCATTATGTCGAGTATGAAGAGCTCGGCCCTGTCGACCTTCCCCTTTTCGAACTCCTCCCAGGAGCCGAATACGGCTACGGTGTAGCCGTTCATCTCGAGGGCATACTTCACGAGTTTCTGGATCGAGGCGTCGTCTTCAATTAAAACTATCATCATTCCCCCTGTTCGTAGAGCACCCAGTGAGATATGGAGGCCGCATGGTCACCCATTCTCTCGAGGTACTTTGC
>CAZGNN010000367.1:0-1755 GCA_964527335.1 uncultured Spirochaetaceae bacterium
GGTCCACTCCGTATCTACAACAAGACCGTTTTTGATAAGTATATTTGCCATACATCCATTTTAACTGTGTCAATGGATAAACGCAAATGAAGAGTTATATTATTTCTCTCCGCCATTTCTTACGGAAAACGAAGAATCAGTGACAATAACCGGGGATTACGTCAGAAACGGCCCCGGAATTCTCACTCCGAAGCCGCATCTTCTTCACTCCGTTACCGGAAATGCCTTCTCAAGGTACCCGAGGTCAAGTTCCCTGTAGAGCGGGAACGCATCAAGGAGCGCCTTGATCCTCGCCCTTGCCTCTTCCTTCACTTCAGACGGCACCTTTGCCTTATTCTTGCTTATCTCTCCCTTGTGCTCACCCTTCGTGAGGACAACGCTTTTCGCCTGGGAGAGAACAGAGACGATGACGGATGCTATCTCGTCCATCTCCTTCTCGCCCATGCCGAGTGTCGTGACTGCAGCCGTTCCGATTCTCAGGCCCGATGTATACCATGCACCGTTCCTGTCGAAAGGAAGTGCATTGCGGTTGAGTGTTATTCCGCATTCTCTCAGAAGGCTCTCCGCCTGGCGTCCGTTAAGTCCGTATTGTGATACGTCAAGAAGCATGAGATGGTTGTCGGTTCCTCCGGTGAGGACTGTCGCTCCCTTCCTGATGAAGTCATCAGCAAGATACGACGAGTTCTCGACTATTTTCCTTGCATAAGCTCTGAACTCTTCCGTCTCTGCTTCCCTGAGTGCGACAAGCTTTGCGGCCATCACATGAGGAAGCGGTCCACCGATTACAAGCGGGCAACCCTTGTCGACGCTCTCCCTGAACTCCTCCTTGCAGAGGATGAGGCCGCCCCTGGGGCCGCGGAGAGTCTTGTGCGTAGTTGTCGTGACGACATCAGCCCACTTCACGGGCTCGTATTCGTCACCGAATACCTTTCCTGCGACAAGGCCGGCAAAGTGTGCCATGTCGACCATGAAGACGGCACCGACGGAGTGTGCTATCTCGCTCATGCGTTTGAAGTTTATCTTTCTCGGGTAAGCCGAATAGCCTGCAAGAAGAATGAGAGGCTTTATCTCCTTAGCCATTCTCTCGATTTCATCGTAGTCGAGAAGACCTGTCTCCCTGTTCACGGAATAGGAATATGCATCGAAGAGCTGGGCTGAGATGTTCTGTCTGTAGCCGTGTGTGAGATGACCGCCCGAGTAGTAGTCCATTCCGAGAAGACGCTGGTTATGGAGAATCTCCCTTACCCTGTTCCAGTCTTCTCTCTTCATGTCAGAGGGATTCTTAACACCCATTTCCTCGAGTGTCGGAACCTGCACTCTCGCATTCAGTATTGCCCAGTAGGCACAGAGGTTTGCGTCGGCCCCGCTGTGCGGCTGCACGTATGCGTGCTCCGCGCCGAAGAGACGCTTTGCAGTCTCGACTGCCTCATTCTCTATGTCATCGACGTTGTCGCAGCCTGCGTAGAACCTGTGATAGGGGAAGCCCTCCGAATACTTGTCCGTCAGGAGGTTGCCCATGGCAGCCTGGACGGAAAGCGAGCAGTAGTTCTCGCTTGCAATGAGTTTGAGATATGTCCTCTGGTCTCTCAGTTCCTTAACGATCTTTCCCGCAAGGAACGGTGACACTTTCGATACCAGATCAAGCTCGGACAGATAGAATGCCATTTCATCCGTTATCTGGCCGTTGTTTTCCTTAAGATAATCAATGAGTGCGCTCATAATCACCTCCGTAAGTGGTGACAGTCTAATTCAAAT
>CAZGNN010000368.1:0-1754 GCA_964527335.1 uncultured Spirochaetaceae bacterium
ACCTATGCTGCAAAGGCATGCTACGACTACTCGATGGAATACGGAAGCGTGACATACGACGACTGGTATCTTCCGAACAAGGCGGAGATGGATTCCTTCTATAATGCATTTTTGCTCAGTCACAGAACAGGCAAGGGAGTTGACACAGGTGAATATGCTACAAGTTCTGAGGTAAGCAAGACGGAGTGCACATCCTTTGTCTTCGTAACGCAGCCTGTCACTGATTTGAATATAAGCGGGTTATATATTCGCAAATACGAGTCGCAAACGGTAGCGAAGAGCAAGACTCTTGCTGTCTGGCCGGTAAGATACATCTGATACAAAGCTTGCCAACTTGCACAACAAAATCTTGCCAACTTGCACAACGCGAGTTGGCAATTTTCGTAACATTATATAAGATAGGGAAATATAATGACGGGTTATTATGGTAGGCTATAGAAAAAGAATTGCTGACGATGTACTGCAAAAGAAGCTTGAAGCTAAGGGAACTGTACTTATAGAAGGACCGAAAGGGTGCGGTAAGACGACTACTGCGGAGATGAGAGCGGCAAGTATTATCTACATGAATGACCCAAAACGGATTAAGCAGAATCTTGCTCTGGCTGAGATTGATCCAGAAGCTCTTCTCGAGGGAGATAATCCGCGTCTGATTGATGAATGGCAGCTGGCTCCACAGCTTTGGGATGCAGTGCGGTTCTCTGTGGATCACAGAAGGAAGTTCGGACTTTATATTCTTACAGGCTCTGCTGTTCCGGCCGACACCAGTGAGATACATCACACAGGAACAGGTCGTTTCAGTTGGATGAAGATGCGTCCGATGAGCCTGTTTGAATCCGGTGAGTCCACTGGGGAAGTCTCTCTGTCCGCTCTGTTCAATAATCCTCACTGTACTGTCAGAGGAAAATCTTCCATTTCTCTTGATGATATCGCGTTTCTGATCTGCAGGGGAGGCTGGCCTCTTGCCCTGGATGTGTCGCAGAATGAGGCGTTAAAATATGCAACCGATTACGTTGATACCGTCATCGAAAAGGACAGTTCGAATGTCGATGGTGTAAGGAGAAAACCCTTACTTATGAGAGCTCTGATGAAATCTCTTGCCAGGAATCAGGGCTCACAGGTTGCGATAGAGACACTCATTGATGATATAAGCGTCAACGAGACGATGGAGTCTTCACGCAACACCATTTCATCTTACATCACCGCACTGAAGAAGATTTTCGTCATTGAAGATATGGAGGCATGGAATCCGAATCTCATGTCAAAGACTGCGCTAAGAACTTCCGATACAAGATATTTCATAGATCCGTCGATTGCGACGGCTTCTCTGCGCCTCGGGCCGGGGGACCTTGTGACGGATCTTGAAACGATGAACTTCATGTTTGAAACGCTGGCTGTCAGGGATCTCAGGGTCTATGCTGACGCACTTGACGCCGACGTTTATCATTACAGGGACAAGGCAGGTCTCGAGTGTGATGCTGTCATTCACTGCAGAAACGGAAAATACGGACTTATAGAGGTCAAGCTCGGCGGAGACAGGAATATTGAGAAGGGGGCTGAATCCCTCAAGGCACTTGCTGAATGCATCGACTTGGATAAGATGAATGCACCGTCGTTCCTGATGGTGCTTACAGCTGTCGGAAACATGGCATACAGGCGTCCTGACGGTGTCCTTGTCGTGCCGATTGGTGCCCTGAAAAATTGATTCAGCTGTTCTGTTCTTTCGGGAGCCGTACCGTGAACGCCGTTGTGCCGCC
>CAZGNN010000369.1:0-1747 GCA_964527335.1 uncultured Spirochaetaceae bacterium
CCGTTTATCGGGGAAGTTACCATCACATGTACCGGACAGACCTTCTGGCACTCTCCGCATCCTGTGCAGAGCTTTCTGTCGATTGTCCATACGCCTGACGGAAGCTGTTTGATGGCCCCCTGAGGACATACCTTTGCGCACTTTCCGCACTGTATGCATGTCACAGGCTTCCATTCGCCGTTCTTCTCCTCGACTCTGAGGGCGCTGTAGCGTCTGTCTTTTTCCTTGTAGAACATATCAGAGCATGCCCTGACACACTCGAGGCAGCCTATACATCTCACTCCCGGATTGACGAAGAGTCTCTTTCCTTTTGCGAGAACCTTCTTCTCGCTCGGCCTTATAAGATAAGGCGTGCTCTCGAGAGGAAGCTCATGGTGGAGCACATGGTCCCAGTGGTAGTAGGCATTGCTGATGGCAGGGGCAGTCGGGATTGATGTAATCTCCCCGATACCTATTGCTCCGCTTGAAATCTTCAGTCCCGGCTTCTCGACGATTATCGATGTGATCTTCGGCAGTTCGTCAGCCCTGAAGAGTCCCAGAGAGCCGTATTTCTCGAGAGGCCTGCAGTCTTCGACCCTGTAGCGTTCCCTGAGCGCATAGCCCATGCCCATGACGACACCGCCCTCGATCTGTCCTTCGACGTTCGTCGGATTGATGGCCCGTCCGACATCGTGTGCTGCAACCATTTCCTGTATCGTTCCGTCATCGTTCAGGATACAGAGCTGTGTCGCGTAGCCGTAGGCGACATGGCTTACGGGGTGGGGAACAGGAGTTCCCATCTTGTCGGTCTTTGCAAGGTATTCCGCATAGTACTCCTCCCCCTCGAGGTCGGAGAGCGTCTTTGTCTCGAGCGCTTCCTTCAGCATGTTGGCCGCACGCCTGGCAGCTTCGCCCGTGACTGTCGTGTGACGGCTTCCGCTCGTCGTTCCGCTGTCGGGGTCATTGGTGGATGCCCTTTCGACTTCGATGAGGTTCTCGTCGAGTCCCGTGATATCTGCAGTGATCATCTTGAGGACGGTCCAGAGTCCCTGTCCTATGCAGGATCCTGCACAGTGCACATGGACCTTGCCGCCTTCGATTATGAGTCTCACTCTTCCCCAGTCGGGAAGACCGACACCGACACCTGCGTTCTTCATTGCGCAGGCAATGCCCTTTATCTTTGCCTTGTCGTACTTGTCCTTGACTGCGAGGAGTGTCTCCGCGAGTCCTGTCGAGTCATCTGCTATCTGGCCGTTCGGGAGTTCCTGACCCGGTCTGATTGCATTGAGGTATCTGATATCCCATTCGCTGATCCCGACCTTTCTCGCAAGGGTGTTGAGCATGTTCTCGATACCGAAGCATGTCTGTGTGACACCGAAACCGCGGAATGCACCTGAGGGAGGATTATTGGTGTAGTATGCGTAGCCGTCAATCTTGAAGTTCTGGTAGTTGTAAGGACCTGAGGCATGGGTGCATGCTCTTTCGAGTACAGGTCCTCCGAGGGACATGTATGCTCCCGTGTCTGCAATGACCTTTGCCTTGACGCCCTGTATCTTTCCCGTCTTGTCGACGCCGACTGTGAAGTCCATCTCCATGGGGTGGCGCTTGGGGTGGAAGAGAAGGGACTCTGCACGCGTGAGCTTCATCTTGACAGGACGCTTCAAGAGATATGCGGCAAGCGCCGAAAGGTGCTGGACAGTGACGTCCTCCTTTCCTCCGAAGCCGCCTCCGACAAGGCAGTTCTCGACTTCGACCTTCTCGTACGGGA
>CAZGNN010000370.1:0-1735 GCA_964527335.1 uncultured Spirochaetaceae bacterium
GTGCTGTAGAGGGGCACAAAACAGAACTTCTCAGAAAGGACAACAGAGTCGCAATAGAGGCGGATCTCTACTACAAGGTAGAGGAAACGGCGGGCGGCATCACACAGCGCTACGAAAGCGTCATGGGTACCGGAAAAGCCGAGAAGCTGACAGAAACTGCAGACAAGGTCCACGGCTTCAAGGTGATGCTGGGCCAGTACTCCAAGGAAGAGCACCCCATAGAGGAATGCAAAGGACTCTCACGCTGTGATGTCTACCGTGTCGTACTCGACACTGTCACAGGTAAGCACAACCTCTCCTAACCCCTGTTCCAGAAGCCTGACTGCACGGCAACGACGGTTTTCCTGAGTTCAGGAAACGGTCCGATGATTTCTATCGGCTTCTGGCCGGAAGAAATGATATGGCGTGAACTTATGTTGAACGTCGGGTTCTTCTCGTCGTTTCCCGTCATAGAAAGAAGATCTTCCTCAGTCACAGCATAGACAATGCGCCCTATATTCGCCCAGTAGATGGCACCGGTACACATGCAGCAGGGCTCGAATGTCGTATAAAGCGTACAGGTCCAGAGAAAGTCCTTGCTGTAGAGTCTGCTTGCACGGGAGGCAAGAACCCGTTCGGCATGAGCTGTAGCATCGTGGAGTGTTATCTCCTCATTACCCTGCCTCAGAAGTATATTACCGTCCTTATCGGCAAGCACTGCTCCGAACGGAGTATTGCCGCTATTTCTGGCTTTCTCCGCCTCCCTGTTCGCTTCCAGAAGAAGTTCTATATCTGTCACTTTTTCTCCTCTCTTTTCTTCCATTCTATCACAGCTGTGCGATAATGAAACAATGAAGTACATACTCGTGACAGGTGCCCGAGGAGGGATGGGAAGAGCATTCGTGAGAAAAGCTGCAGCTGACGGCTTCACTGTATTTGCTCTCGACATAACAGAAACAGATGAAGCTGCACGCAACGTCATCCCGATAAAAGCCGACGTAACGGACGAAGAAAGCCTCAGAGAAGCGTTCTCCCTCGTAAGGACACATACGGACACTCTTTATGCCATCGTCCATTTTGCGGGCATCTATGTGCTCGATTCCCTTGTAGAGATGAAAAGGGAGACGTTCGAGAGAATACTCAGTATCAACATGGAGGGAGCATTCCTGGTCAACAGAACATTTATGCCGCTATTGAAGAAAGAGAGCAGGATAGTGATGACGACAAGCGAGCTCGCACCCTTGAATCCCCTGCCTTTCACGGGTCTCTACGGCGTCACGAAAGCCGCACTCGACAGATATGCATTCTCCCTCAGGATGGAACTCCAGCTCCTCGGTATCTATGTCTCCGTCATCCGTCCCGGTGCCGTCAGAACAGATATGATAGATAAGTCAACATCAGACCTTGAAGCCTTCTGCCTCAATACGAAGCTCTACCATACCAATGCCGTACGCTTCAGAAAGATAGTCGACAGCGTCGAAAACAGGAGCATCACACCCGAAATTCTGGCAGATAAGGTTATGAAAATCGTAAACGAAAAGAAACCGCGCTTTGCCTACTCCATTAACAGAAACTTCCTTCTTTCCCTTACTCGGTTCTGTCCGAAGAGTCTCGAGCTCTTCATAGTGAAGAAGATACTCTCATAAAATACGACACGAAAAAAATCCCGGCATCAGAAAGATCCGGGACATATATTAACGTTGAAATCAGTCAATAAAAAAAGCTGGCGACGACCTACTCTCCCGGAGACGAGCTC
>CAZGNN010000371.1:0-1734 GCA_964527335.1 uncultured Spirochaetaceae bacterium
GTCTGGGGGGGGGTATCGGCCTCCAACGGCAGTCAGTACATAATCCCGATTTCCGAGAGTGAATTCTACAGCGATACATATACGCTGTACTCCCTCCTCGGACTTGCTTCTCCGTCGTATTCACAGCCGTGGACCGGAAATGAAGCTGAGATAATCCTCTCCCGTGCCGAAGAGAAGGCTTGCGATGATGAATCTGCACTCAGTCTCCTTTCATCCCTCGAATCCCGGCTTGAAGGCTTCAGACCCGAACATTCTCTTTCTGACGGTTTCAGCTATAACGTGGGAGTTGCGGCTTCTCCTGAAATCTATGTCCATACGAACACGGAGGACTATGTCAACGACACGGACTGGTTCTACAACTTCGACAGGAGACAGAAACTGCTGACACTGAAGATAGAACTCGGCGTGAAGGATTTCTTCTACACCTATTCCGAACTCGCCCTCACGAAGAGCCGTTACTCATGGAACGGTACGGAACTCTACAGTCATGAGACGGACTTCCCGTACGGCATCGGAGCCATTGTCGACTCGTACGAGAACGTGAAGAAGAAGTATATGCAGGAAAACGGTATTAAAGATGAAGCTGATCTCCCGTCTGACTGGAACCAGGAGTACAGGTACTCCCCGCATGTCGTGAAATCGAGTACGTCATTCTCCTCAGTCTATAACGACAACACCCCGTTCTGGAGTTTCTGGAATGTTGCTGCGAACTTTCCCACCCGTGCTGTCATATCATTCGGCGGTGACAACTGGAACTTCCTCTTCGGTAGGGACAGGCTTAACTGGGGACGCTCGATTATCGGATCGTTCATCATAGACAGACATGTCAGCTATCATGACTTCGCGCGTCTCTCCGTCTACACCGATTCCTTCAAGTACGAGTGGAACAATCTCTTTTTAGAGACACAGCCGTATGTGTCCGAAGTCGACAAGAAGGGACCGGAGGACATAAGAATATACATGAACCACCGTCTTGAGTTCAGGCCGTGGACGTGGCTGAGCTTCGTTCTGACGGAAAGCCTCATGTACCGCAGTCAGGTTCTCGAAATCCAGAACCTCAATCCTTCATTCATCTACCATCAGCTCAACAACAGGGACCTCTTCAACTCCATAGCCTCGCTCGAGCTCTATGCCACACCTCTCAGGGGATGGGATATCTACTGGCAGTTCGGACTTGACAACGGAACAATCCCGGGAGAGGGCAACAGCCAGGCCAATGCCCTGGGAATGCTCCTGGGTTCTTCGTATAGTCTCTCCCTCGGGAAAGGGTACCTCAAGGCTACTGCCGAGGGAGCGTTCACGACGCCGATGATGTACAGGCGTGACGGTGTGGACTTCCTGATGCTGCAGCGTGACTACACCTTCATTTATCTCGGATCGGGAACCGTGAAGCTCAACTACATCGGTTTTCCGTACGGCTCTGATGTGACAGTGGGAAAGATGCAGGTCGAGTACAACATACCTGATGTTCTCTACACGACATTCGCAGCCGAACTTATCCGGAAGGGTGAAATCAACATGTTCCATTCCCACAACAGGGACAACAACAATGATGATAAGGCCAACATCACGGGAAGAACACCGTACGGTGATGTTGTTACATATCAGGTGACGCTCTCGGGAGAGGCGAAATACATTATTCCGCAGTTCGTGAGCTGGATGGACATGTCGGTATTCGGAAACCTTGCGTACATCATGCGCTGGACAGATACGAAGAGCACGGGAGAAAAATCA
>CAZGNN010000372.1:0-1734 GCA_964527335.1 uncultured Spirochaetaceae bacterium
TCCTTCTCCATGAAGCATTCTGAGGGAAGAAGACGCATGATACTCTCGAAAGACGGTCTTCTCTCCGAAGTGCTGATGAGTTCGTGTGCGATGTTTCTTCCCCTCTTGTTCTTGGCCGTCGGATCTGCTCCGAGAGATATGAGTGTCTCTGCTGCAGACTGGTTTCCTCTCCAGCAGGCTTCACGGAATGCCTCATCCAGTCCCCCTTCCTCAGATACGAAGTAGTGGTACTGTGATGGAGATATGAGACAGTTGGAAACAGCCTCAGAGAGAAGGGACGGCGTTATATAGTCCGGATGGATTATGCGGGTGAGAATCTCATCTGAGAGTCTTCCGTTGCGGATGAGACGGAGAAAGGCCTTTCTGCCCTTCTCCGTTCCCGGGAGAAGCTCTCCGCGGGATAGGATCATATCGAGGATATCGACTGAGTATGACGGATACTCATCGAACGTGAAGGAGTATCCCCTGCGGTCGGCTTCTTCAAGGACAGTCCTGAAGATATGGGAATTCTCACAGTCGAAGGCATGGTCGAGTATCTCAGCAAACGTCTTCCCTTCTTCCTCCTTACCGCATTCCTTTTCAGTCTCCAGGAGGAAGGAGAAGAGACTGTCGAAAGCCTTATCATATGTCTTCTCATAAGAGACATAGCGGATGAAGTGCATGATTTCACTGTGGAGAGATTTACCCTCCTCATACTCAGCAGATACCATCTCCTCCCTGTGCTCCTCAAGGAGAGTCCAGAAGGAAGTGAGCCACGAGAGGAAGAAAGACTTCACTTCCTCCCAGAGATATTCATCCCCCTCCTCATGGTTGGTGTAGTACATCCTCTCCATGAAGTCAGCCACACTGTTGAAGAGGTCCTTCATGGGCTGTATGGTGCTGTCAAGGAGGGATATCTCGCGGTAGATATTGTACATATCTTCCGGAGTACCGTAGAACGGATTGAAGACATAGTCGAATCTGTCCGCTTTCCCGATATCACCAGAGAGAGCCTTATCGAGCCTATGGGCAAACTCGGTGAAGGAGACAACAGTGTTTCTCCAGTCCTTTCCCCTCTTCCCGATACTGTAGACACTCTTCTCGTACTCGCTGACTATATCAAGTACACTTCTTGTGATATCCCCATCACACATCTTAAGGCCGTACAGAAACCAGCCGAATACATCATCCTTATAACGATCCTCGACATCCCTCACCTTCTCGGTGAGAGTGAAGTCGACCTTATCAACAAACTCACTTCTGAGTCTTCTTGCCAGCTTCCTGTCTCCCATATCTCCGTCCTCCTCTCCGTCTTTTCTGACACAAGCATAACAGACAGAAAGGAACCTCCTGTTCACACTTCAAGGAAAACAAAACATTCAGCAATACAGAATAACAGCATACAATGCACCCTCCGTCTCCTAACGAAGGGTGCGGGGGAATGGTGATAATGATGTATGCTAACTACCCGTGGGGATAGGTAACAACTTGTGTATGGGAGACAGTGTCATTGTTCTATCTCCCACAGCGATTTGTCAGACCTCATCCGTTTTTGGGAATTAAGTATTCCTTCCATTCTATTCCATGCTCAATCATCATCTTACCGACTGCAAACAAAAATATTGGTAAATCAATCAAAGATTTCAGGACTGTCCCATCAATTTCCTTTTTCTCTTTTTCATCTTCAGTGGGAGTTTTTTTGAAAAAAACTCCGTCCTTATACTCCCAATCTTTAACTACATCCGAGAAATCAAA
>CAZGNN010000373.1:0-1733 GCA_964527335.1 uncultured Spirochaetaceae bacterium
CCTCTAGTTTTTTTATGCTCCGAATCCATTTCATAGTTGCTTTCATCTCGTCAGTATTCATCGGCAGTGCGCTCGAACATGTGACTGAGATATTCCCTTCTCTCCTTCTTTTTACTGTTTTTCTCGAATATGACACGGGAGAGCGAATAGAGAACGCCGTAGACGGAGAGAATGACGAAGAGCTTACCGAAGAGGTCGGGATGGCGTGTATAGAACGTAAGGCCGTTCTTCTCGCCGACCGGTACTTCGTAGATTCCCCAGCTCTGTGTGAACGGCTCGAGTTCACTCACGATTTCACCGGAAGGAAGCACAAGGGCAGTTATACCGCTGTTCGTGGACCTCAGAAGCGGTCTTCTGTTCTCTACAGCCCTGAATACGGCAAGCTGGAAGTGCTGCCTCTCAGCCTGTACCGAGCGTGACCAGTAGTCGTTCGAGAGGTTTATTATCATATCGGCACCGCCACGGACGAATTCGGCGGAAAGATAGCCGAAGGTATCCTCGAAGCAAATCGGAGTCGAGAATTCTATTCCGTTGTAGCTGAAGACAGTAGACTCCTCCCCCTTCTCCCACCACTTGTAGTCATTTGCCTTGAGAAGGGCATAGAGATGAGGAAACTGCTTCTCGTATGGGAAGTACTCCGTGAACGGGACAAGATGCTGCTTGCGGTATGTCCCCTTCACTTCGCCGTCGGCGAAGTAGATTACCGTATTGTACGTCTTCCAGTTCCACTCGCCGTCCTCGAGTACGGGGTCAAAGTCCTTGTCCCTGATGACGCCTTCGGGGTTTCCCGTGATAAGCGGAACGGACATGGATTTCCCGAATTCGACGAATCTGTTCACGAGCCTTCTTGTCGTTATGTTGACAGAGTAAGTCAGGTGCCAGCTGACGGACGGAACGAATGCAGTCTCGGACCAGACGACCATGTCGGGATTCTCCTCCATGGCCTCCTCTGTCAGTGATACGAGTGTCTCGAAGTTCTCCTTGTAGGTCGAGTAGCCTCCCTGCCAGGTATCTGCACTGTGCTGGACGGCAGCTATTCTGACGGTTTCTTCCGGTTCCCTGCTGTCATAGTACGCTTTCATGAAGAACCCGATGATCCAGATGACAAGGAGAAGAATTACGGAGGAAAGAAAGAGTCGGAATCTTCTCCTGTCCATTCTGTTCAGGATGCAGTCTGCGGCAAGGGCCTGCGGAAGACTCATCACAAGCCCCAGCCCCCATATTCCGGTTATCGAGACTATCTGGATAAGTGACGTATACTCATAGACAGCCGAGGTGAGATTGCCGTACGGGTACGCAAGGAATCCCTGCTGCGTCAGATAGAGATAGGCATTGTATAAAAGGCATGAAAGCAGTGCATAGTGCTTTCTGAAAAGGTCTCTGCATGCCCTGAGAGAGGTAAAAAGAACAGCATACTGCACGCACTCGAGTATCGGGGCAATGAGGATTGCAAGAGGATGGAAGGTTGCGAGCCAGTAATTATAGAAGTAATAGAAGAGAAAGCCGTACTCAAGTCCGTAGAGCCACACCGTCCTGTACGATGATGTGTATATGATACAGAAGACGGGAATGAGATAGAAGAATGCAAGAAACGGAAGTCCGTTCTCGATGTACTTTCCGGGAAAAGCCAGCGATGCCAGAAGTGCCGAAAATGCCGTCAGGACAAGATAGACTATAAACTTTACTGCTTTGCGTTTCCTTTCCTTCATGGCCGTATGATACATCATCCGCCG
>CAZGNN010000374.1:0-1729 GCA_964527335.1 uncultured Spirochaetaceae bacterium
CATTCGGCTTCGAATGCCTTCGCCTTCGTGCTCATGGCACCGAGGGGGAAGCCCACGACAGTGCATACGCTGACGCCGCTGTTCTTGAGCTCTTCAGAGCAGAACTTCACCCAGCATGAATTTACGCATACCGATGCGAACTTGTATTCTCTCGCCTCAGCGCAGAGTTTCCTGATTCTCTCTTCCGTAGCATCCGCCGCAAGAAGTGTATGATCGATGTATCTGTTGATTTCCATTGTTTTCTCCTTTCTCCACAATAGCACAGAAAGGGATGATTTGACAGAAATTCAGAGAGGGATTTTGGAAAAGTCGAAAGGCTCGGGAGAAGGCAGTTCAACATCGTTCTGGAGACACATGAGCATATATATCGGGTAGTACACGACATTCCCCTTCACTTCCACATTGGAGAGTGCGAATACAAAAGCCTCGTCAATGGCATAGTCCTTCACGCCGAGGGCGTTGTCGAGAGCCGAATGCCGGTAATAATCCTTGCCGCTCTTGATCTCGAGAGGAAGTGTCTTACCGCCGTACTCGATCACGAAGTCAAGCTCCCCCATCTTCTTCGAATTGAAGTAATAGGGAGTGAAGCCGTAGGCGTAGAGTTCCTGGCACACGAAGTTCTCGTATATTGCACCGGAATTCAGATCCCTGTCCTCGTTGAGGACGGCAATCTTGGTCTCATTGCCGTATATGTTCGACAGAAGCCCCACATCGGAAAGGAAAAGCTTGAAAAGACTGCTCTTCTCGTTGAGAAGAAGAGGAACAGTGGGAGCCGTGACATTGTAGACGGGAAGAGCGACGCCGGCCTCAGTCAGCCATAAAAAATCCTCCCGTCCCCTCTCGTACGCCAGGCCTTCCTTCACACAGGAGACTGAGAAACGTTTGTTCTGTGCTCTGAGCTCAGCCGGAATCAGGTCGTAGATACGGGAAAGGTACAGCCTGTTCTCCCATTCCTCATACTGAGAGAAATCCTGTTTGTAGAAGGTCACAATCTGTTTCTGAATATCCCCGACCTTTCTGAGATCATGGCTCGTTCTGAACTCTTCGACGGCCTGGGGCATGCCGCCGACCACAAGGTACATTCTGAAAGCTTCGAGAAGACGTGAGTGCACGGCCTCACTGACAGGTGTCCTGTCTCTGAAAGCTTTTCTGAGATATGAAAGAAGCTCATCGGTCATGTTGTACACCTGCAGGAATTCCCTGAAGGAAAGAGGATACATCTTCAAAGTTTTCATGTAACCCACAGGAACCGATGTTATGTGCTTGTACGAGACTCCTAGAAGAGAACCGCTCAGGATAAATCTGAAATCACCCTCGTCACACCAGAACTTTATGAGAGTCCCGATTTCAGAGCATTTCTGCACTTCGTCGATGAAGATGATGGTCTTCCCTCTCTCGAGCTTCCTGTCTGTGAAGAGGGAAAGCTGTGCGACAAGATCGTCAGTAGTCCGGGCTCCGGAGAGGCTGACGGCGAGGGACGGCTGATCAATGAGATTGAATTCCGTCCAATCGGAGCCGGTCTCTTCAAGCTTCTTTCTAATGATATATGTCTTCCCTGCCTGACGCACACCGTCAATCATGAGACAGCGTCTGTCAGAACCCTTAATCCAGTCAAGAATTTCCCTTTCAACTTCCCTTTTAAGCATGGCTTCACCTTAATTCTTATTATACAAGTAATTGTAACTTTTTCCATAAAAAACCACGCCATTTTGTAACTTTTTCCGATTTT
>CAZGNN010000375.1:0-1728 GCA_964527335.1 uncultured Spirochaetaceae bacterium
CTCTGTAATCAGCAGTATCTTCTACGAAAATACCGGCTTTGACGGAATATTTGCATCCAATGACATTATCGCAAGCATGTGTCTATCGACATCACTTTCCCTGGGATACAGGGTTCCGGAGGACATAAAGATAATCGGCTATGACGATATTCCCCTCAGTAGCATGATCTATCCTCCTCTCACCACGATAAGACAGAACTATACGCAGCTTGCGTCGGCTGCCGTCCAGACAGTATTCGACCTCATAGACGGCAAAACAGTACCGGACAGGCAGGAATTTCCGATTGAACTGGTAATAAGAAAAACAACTTAGGAGTTTCAGATGTCGAAGAAAATATCGAATCAGATAATGCTCATCACCTATGCTGACTGCATGGGGAAGAACCTCAGGGATCTTTCCTCCGTCCTTGACAGATATTTCGGCACTGCAATCGGCGGTGTCCATATCCTCCCTTTCTTTCCCTCAACAGCAGACAGGGGTTTTGCACCCACCACATACCATGATGTCGATCCCTCTTTCGGAAACTGGGAGGACATCGAACGTATAGGTGACAGATACTACCTGATGTGCGACTACATGATAAATCATCTTTCTTCCGGGAGTGAAATCTTCAGGGATTTCATCGAAAAGAAGGATGATTCGAAATACAGAGATTTCTTCATTCGTTATAAGGACTTCTGGTCTAAGGGGGAACCCACCGATGAAGATATCGCCATCATGTACAGACGCAAGGAGATTCCCTGGATTGAAGCCGAATTCAAAGACGGATCGAGAGAGAAGCTCTGGACGACATTCAGTGATTACCAGATAGACATCAATCAGTATTCGGAAGTCGCAGGAGAATTCCACAGAGAAAATCTGAGATTCCTTGCTTCGAAGGGATTCTCCCTGATTCGTCTTGATGCCGTTGCCTATGCGGCGAAGAGGGAAGGCACAAGCTGCTTCTTCGCGGAGCCTGAAATCTGGGACATTTTCAACAAATGCGACAAAGATCTGGAAGGAACGGACTCCGTTGTCCTTCCCGAGATACATGAGAACTATTTTCTCCAGCAGAAGGTCGAGGAGAAGGGCTACTATATCTATGATTTCCAGCTTCCGATGCTCCTGCTCAATGCCATCTATTTCGGAAGAACAACATACCTGAAAAACTGGCTTAGAATCTGTCCTCACAAACAGTTCACGACGCTTGATACCCATGACGGCATCGGAGTAGTCGACTGCAGATACCTCATGCCTGATGAGGAACTGTTGAAGACCAGAAAGCACTGTTTCGATATAAACCCGAACGTTCTTCCCATGTACAGGAGGGCAAAGCAGAAGATAGAGCTCGATAAATTCGACACATACCAGATTAACTGCACATACTACTCCGCATGCGGGGAGAATGACGACGCATACTTCCTTGCACGTGCCGTACAGTTTTTCGCTCCGGGAATCCCGCAGGTGTACTATGTCGGAGCTTTTGCGGGAAAGAATGACTTCGAATATTACAGCAGGACCTTACGGAACAGGGACGTCAACAGACACTACTATACATTCGGGGAACTTGAGAAGGAATCCGAGCGCTCCATAGTAAAGAAACTCCGGAGGCTTATGGAACTCAGAAGCAATCATCCCTCCTTCAACGGCGAATACACGCTCCTCCCAAGTGATAACGCATCCCTCAGAATCCAGTGGAAGAACGGACTCGAGTATGCTGCACTCTCAGTCAATTTCAAGACATACGA
>CAZGNN010000376.1:0-1723 GCA_964527335.1 uncultured Spirochaetaceae bacterium
GTTCTGATCTTCTTCTTCACGCTGCCGTTCTCGATGATGTTGAGCGTGCATCCCGGAGCAACAGCCGCGAGTCTCTTTATCTGCTTGTGGTCGAGGTCGAAGTGACCCGGGCGGAAGATGATTCCCTTGAACGAACCGGAGGCGCTCTGGCTTACCCATTCGCCGCCCTTGAGGCCGTCAAGTCCCATGACACGGCGGATGAGAATCATGTGGCGCCTGATCTCTGCAGGCTCCTCTCCCGAGAGGATGTGGTCTATGACGATGCCGTCCCTGATCGGGTTGACGCCTTCGCTGACGACTCTCTTCTTGTCGTTCTTGGGTTCGACTTCCTTTATCCACTCGTAGGATGTGTCTTCCTTTTCGGCCTTCTTCTCGACTGTGACTTCCTCGCCGAGCTTGCCGCTGACAAGGCCCAGGAGCACTATACGTGTGTACATTCCGTTGATGGACTGTCTCTCCCATCCGTTGAGGGGAGTCTTGTCGAGGAATGTCGGGATTGTCGGATGAACCTTGTGGCGCGGAAGCGGATGATAGAACTTCGTGCCCGAGGGGAGCTTATCCATGAACTCCTCGCGGAATGTGATTGTCGCTCTCAGTTCGTCCTGCTTCTGCAGGATCTTCTCGCCCATTCTCTCGAGCTGCGGGCGTGTGAAGTACCACTTCGTGGCGATGTCATCAGCCTTGAGGTATTCTTCGATGGAGGAGAATGTTCTCACCTCGAATCCGTTCTCCTGCATCTTCAGAAGGTAGTTCTGCGGCATTGCGAGCTCTGCCGGTGCGATGAGGTCGACCTTTACCTTATCCCAGAGCTTGAGACCGTCAGCCTTGCTGTGGACGGTTCGTCCGTGATAGAGGTCGCCCACGAGTGCGAGGTGAATCTCGTTCGTGTTCCAGCTGTTGTCCTCGAGGAATGTGTATTCGTCGAGAAGCTCCTGAGTCGGATGTTCGTGCTTGCCGTCGCCTGCGTTGATGAATACCGGCCTGTAGCCGAGGTCGTTGCGCTCCGCGTATTCGCCGCATTCCTTTGCCAGGTATGCGCAGACACCCTCGACCTTGCTGCGGATGATGAAGATGCGGTTGTTGTAGCCGCAGAGGGTGTTGAATGTGTCGGCATAGCTTTCACCCTTGTTGAAGGACGAGCTTTCGGTGCTCATCTCGGTGGACTTTGCATGATGGAATGCGATGGCGTTTCTGAAGCTTTCCTTCGTTCTCGTGCTGTCCTCGAGGAACACTTCGTAGATACCGTAGTCCGGGTCGTTGATCCTGAAGCTGTCCATCGTCTCACGGTCGTTGTTCTTCACGGCTTCCTTCAGTTTCTTCACGAGAGAGAAGAGGTAGAGTCTTTCCTCCCTCGTGAAGTCATCGATTACACAGAGTGAACGTCCTTCGAAATTCTTCATCTTTCAATCTCCTTTCCAAAAAAAATACCGGTCACAAATACCGGTATCTGATGTTCTATCTTATAATGTATGAAAATCGCACAGTCATGTTTTTCATTTGACGAAAAGATAGCAGAGGGGAGAAAAAAACTCAAGAGTCCGGCTTCGGATTTTCAATTCTCCTGAAAAACTTCTTTCCTTAATGAGAAAACTGTTGTAAAGTAAACAAAAATCACCTTTGAAGAGGGTGAAAAGGGGTTAATTTCGCAATGAAAAAAAAATCACTTATTGTTCTGCTCTCCCTTGCTCTCCTGCTGATAGCGGCAGGATGCAGTCCTGAAGGG
>CAZGNN010000377.1:0-1705 GCA_964527335.1 uncultured Spirochaetaceae bacterium
ACTTGGCGGTCATAGTGAAGAGAAGCTTGTTGTTCTCTGTCTCCGACCAGTCGAAATCCTTCGTGATGGAGTATGTCGGAATCGGGTACTGGAATCCCCTTCCCTCGCTGTCTCCTTCGATCATGACTTCGATGAATGCACGGTTGATGAGATCTATCTCCTTCTGGCAGTCGCCGTATGTGAAGTCCATCTCCTTTCCGCCGACGATTGCAGGCATGTTCTTCATGTCCTGCGGACATACCCAGTCGAGTGTGATGTTCGAGAACGGTGCCTGGGTTCCCCAGCGCGAGGGAGTATTGACGCCGTAGACGAAGCTCTCGATGCACTTCTTCGTTGCATCGAAGGAGAGGTTGTCAGCCTTCACGAAAGGTGCAAGGTATGTGTCGAATGAAGAGAAGGCCTGTGCGCCTGCCCACTCGTTCTGGAGAATACCGAGGAAGTTGACCATCTGGTTACAGAGGGTTGCGAGGTGCTTTGCGGGTTTGGATGAAATCTTTCCCGGGAGTCCTCCCAGTCCTTCCTGGATGAGCTGCTTGATAGACCAGCCTGCACAGTAGCCTGTGAGCATGCTGAGGTCATGGAGGTGGAAATCACAGTTACGGTGGCATGATGCGATTTCCTCATCGTAGATTTCACTCAGCCAGTAGTTTGCCGTGATTGCACCGCTGTTCGAGAGGATGAGGCCGCCGACCGAGTACGTGACGGTGCTGTTCTCCTTGACTCTCCAGTCATTGAGCTTGAGATAGTTGTCGACAACACTCTTGTAGTCGAGTGTCGCGCTCTTCATGTTCCTGATTCTCTCCCTCTGCTTGCGGTAGAGGATGTAGGACTTTGCAACGTCCTCGTAGCCTGCCTGAGAGAGGACTCTCTCGACACTGTCCTGGATATCTTCAACGCTTACCTTTCCGTCCTTCACCTTGTCCTGAAAGTCAGATGTGACCTTGAGGGCGATGAAGTCCACGACGTTCTCGTCATACTGCTTCTGTATGGACTCGAAAGCCTTCTCTATTGCAAGCGAAATCTTCTTTATATCGAATGCGACTTCCTTACCGTCGCGCTTTACAACATGATACATTTTTCATTCTCCTTCGGTAGGGAAAAAGGTATCATAGGTTTTTTCTCTTTGCAAGTGCTTCGGTACTGTATAAAGCGGTAGTGGATTTGCAACAGCGCTACATATAGCGTAATCACCTGTCACGGATTGATACGTTTTCTATATAACTATTAAGTATTTCCTTGTAGTTTTGAAGGTCCTCGAGAGAGGGGGTCGTGAAGCCAGTCGAAATGGTATCTTCCGACGGGACAAAGGATTGCAGGAAGTACCTTTTTGCACCCTTTATTGTTTCACCGATTTTTTCAAAATTCGATGCGTGGTGTAGCTCTTTCACGACAGTCGTCCTGAACTCGTAGTCGACCTCCCCGCTGAGGAGGAAGTCGATGCTTTCCTGAATTCTTGAGGTGTCGGCCTTCACACCGGAGAGGACAGAGTATTCGTCGAGGCTCGTCTTGATGTCCATCGCGACGTAGTCGACGTAGCCGCTTCTTACTGCGTCCTTCAGAACTGACGGCATATAGCCGTTGGTGTCGAGCTTCACGGCGTACCCGAGGGCCTTGATCCGCCCCAGGAACGGTATTAAATCTGCGTTGATAGTGGGCTCCCCGCCCGTGACCACGACGCCTTCGAGCATTCTCTTCCTCTTTTCGA
>CAZGNN010000378.1:0-1661 GCA_964527335.1 uncultured Spirochaetaceae bacterium
AGCTCAACAACGTGGCATTCGGTCTCAACTTCGGCGGCGAGTTCGCTTACGCAATCAACAAGGAATTCTCAATTGTCGCAGGCTGTGATTTTGCATGGTACTTTGTCAACGCAAACGACACCTATAAGAACGACAGCGGAAAAATTTCTTACAACAATTCCACTTTTGCTTCTGCAAAGGTCAGCAACACAAGCCTTTCTCTCAGACCTTATGTCGGCGCAACATACGCTTTCTGATTCTGAAGAGGAAAGAAGACTTCTCCCCATATGGCGACATATGGGGAATTCTTTTTGCACTCTCAGTATTTCCACACAGGGCTGTATTTTTCATCAAGGCTTTTCTCATAATAGGGAAGGAGCTTTGTAAGAAAATCGAATCTCTCGTTCTTCTCCTTCGTAAGTCCCTTCATGTAGAGGTCACGCCTGAGCTCGATCATTATGGACTTTACTCTTCTGTCCCTGTGGTAATACTTCATCGGAACAATTGTACCGGAGAACGGTGTGTTGAATGAAACGGTGTAGCCGAACTGTGTGAAGAAATCCTCGGTGAATGCCTCCAGTATCGGGGACGTATGATAGTCGTCAGTTCCTATGCATACCTGGGCTCTGTATTTCCCGGCTGACAGGGGATTGCGTTTCTCGTACTTCAGGGGAATGGGAAAGTAGGAGTGGCAGTCGACGATGACGCATTCGCCGTTCTTCTCGAGAGCGTTGTCAACGAGCTCCTCGAGCTTATCGTGATAAGGCTTATAGTAGTGTTCGTAGACAAAGGCTTTGTGTTCGTCAGAGACTATCTTGAGTGGGGTAAGGTCGAATGAGGATGTATAGCAGAAGCCCATGCCGACGGCCTCCATATCTTCATTCTCCGTGAAACGTTCGATATCACAGACGAGGCGCGATACCTCTGCGGTGATGCACGAATACTCTCCGCCGTCGAAGAGTTCGTCCGTATACCAGTCTGTCATCATGTACTTCTCGTGGTTGACGATGAGACTTTTCTTGATGTCGGTCATCTGTTCCCAGTCATCGGTCGTGTCGATTACGGGAAGGAATACACTGCGGTAGATATCATCCGGAATGAAAGCGGAACAATGCGGGATGGAGAGTACGACTCTCCCGTCTCTTTTTCTGTAACTCATACAGGTCTCCTTTTTAGCCCTCTTTACGGACGGGGCAATACGGAACAAATCCACGTCCTGTGGGACAGACCTGTGCCGAAAAAAAAGAGACCATATGGTCCTTAATCTTCCTTTAGCAGATTAAATGGCTGCAAGCAGAAGTACAAATCCCATTGACAACAAAATAGCACGGAAGAGCTGTGCTGTCTAGAAAAAAGAGAGACAATTTAAATATAATCATACCCATGGGCGATACGTTTGATGCAATTCTCGACAGAAAGGAAAAGACGAACTTCCACGTCCCCGGAATTCTCAATGACAGGAAGGATTTCGACGGACCGCTGGATGTCCTTCTCTATCTCATACAGAAAAACGAGGCAAACATATACGACCTTCCGATATCACTCATAACGGAGCAGTTTCTCGAATACATAGAAAAGAACAAGACGGACATTTCAGACCTTGCGGACTTCTACCGCATGGCTGCCGAGCTTTTATATATAAAGACAAAGCTTCTTCTTCCCCAGGAGACGGAACTTGACGA
>CAZGNN010000379.1:0-1658 GCA_964527335.1 uncultured Spirochaetaceae bacterium
TTTGTTACATTCTTTTGTCTTGTTCCAGCGATCATTATTAATTTCCTCCTTAATTATTATAATATAAATATGAAATTTCAATTCCATATAGTCAAAATTGATTATTTAGCACATTTGCACTACTAATCATTATGATTATGTTATTACTTATTTTTCATCATTTGCTTCTTTATTAGTAGCTAAATCATCTAATATCGAAGAAATGCTATTAAATAAATATAAAAATTCATTATATTTACAATCATTTTCTATGTATGATTTAATAGGAAATACAGAAATAATATAATCTTTTATATATTGCCTTAAGTTATGTATAATTTGAGATATTCTAGATAAAGTAGTTATAGGTATAACATCAGGCGATATATTATTTATTTTTTCTAATGAATCATCACAAGATGTATACAATTCATTATATAATCTCTTAAGCTCTGATATCTTGATAGACTGTTCTTCAGCTGATAAATTACTAAATATATTAGTATTACTAGGAATAACCTCTTCTTCAGAATTATTAGATGAAGATGATGAATTTGATGATGCATTAGAAGATGATGAAGATTTATCTCCATTGCCTTCTACATTATTATCTTCAATACCGCCGATATCATCTAATGATGCATCAATTTTAAAATCATCTTCATTATTATTTGTATCGTCATCTGTAGAATCTTGTTTATTATCAGTATTAGTATTATTATCTTCTGAAGAATTATCATCTATAGAACCATCTATTATATTATCAGCAGTATCTTCATCTGCTTCTCTAACAATATCAAATATTGTTTTTCTTTCAACAATCATAGATAAATTCCTCCAATATAAATTAATCTTGATAATTCTTAATTCCTATAGTGGAATTAGGTAATAGATCTTTGCCTACTCTTACATTATATCTGATTCTTTGATATTGTCTCTGAAGATCTTTTCTATATTGTAAAAGAGCTCTATATTTCTTCATATTATTATTTGATTCAGCCATCTGAATTTCTTTTTCTACTACATCTAATTCAGTTTCTATTTCATCTAATAATAATATTCTTTCTTTTTTAGTAAGATGCTTAGACATAGCAAACCCACCTATAGCTACAATAGCAGCAACTGCAGGATTACCGAATTTAGCAACACCAGCTAGCCCAATAGCTATTTTTAGGCATTTACTAAAAGAAGGTACTACAGAACCTTTTATAATAGCTTCTCTTCTATCAGAAATTAAAGCATCTTTCATTCCTTTTACTAATCTTCTAAAATTCATATCAAGATTTTTAGATACTTCTTTTTCTTTTTGAGTCATTGAAGAAAATTTAGCTTTTAATCCTTGAAGATATAATTTCATTGTATTAAGATTAATTCCTTTAAAAGGATTTTTCTTAATCTCTTCTTTATCTTCTTCAAAATCTTTATTAGCTTTATTTATCTTTTTCTTATCTTCTTGATTCTGCTTCTCTATATAACTCTTAGTAGAACCATATATTCTATATTTTTTATCATCAGCTACTTCTAATAAAGCATCCAATGCTAAATAAGCTTTAATTTGTGTAGTAAGATTAACCTCGGTTAATGGAGTATAACTAGATTCAAGAGTTTTTATAGATTTTTCATACCCAGATATATCTGCAGATTCATCTAAAGATAAATATTTATGATTTAAATATTTA
>CAZGNN010000380.1:0-1637 GCA_964527335.1 uncultured Spirochaetaceae bacterium
ATGATTGCGTTTTCCGTTGATTTGTGCTCCGTAAGCTGTGCTTTACCTCTTTTCTGTTATAACTGGTAAAGGATACGTAAAAAAGAAGTTAATTTCTTATATTTTCCTTTGCGTTATCTTCATAACGGCTGTTATAATCATTCTGTTCCCCATCGGAGGAAGTTTTTTCTCTGAGCCGGGAAACGGAGGAAAAATGAACAGATTCAGGAAAATCGCATTAGTTGCACTTATGCTCATCCTCAGCATGACGATGGTCTTTGCTGAAGGCGCAAGAGAGGCAATCGACGCACAGAAGGATATCGTTATCCTTTATACAAACGACGTACACTGCGGTATCGACGAGAATATCGGCTACGCAGGACTTGCTGCCTACAAGGAAGCAATGGAAGACGAAGGTGACACAGTCGTCCTCATCGATGCCGGTGATGCTATCCAGGGCGATGTCATCGGAACAGTATCGAGAGGCTCCTACCTTGTCGACATCATGAACGAACTCGACTACGACTTTGCTGTATTCGGCAACCACGAATTCGACTACGGCATGGAGAGACTTGCCGAGCTCATAGAGAAGTCTGACGCACAGTACCTCAACGCTACAATCACATACTCGGGAAAGAACGGCAACCTTCTTGCCTCCACCGTACCTTATGTCATCGAGCGCTACGGCTACATCGATGTCGCATTCATCGGTGTCTCCACACCTGAAACTCTCACAAAGTCCACTCCGAAGTACTTCATGGAAGACGGTGAATTCGTCTACTCGTTCGCTTCAGGCGAAGAGCTCTACGCTACAGTCCAGGGCTACATCGACGAAGTCAGGGAGAAGGGTGCTGACATCGTAATCCTCATCACCCATCTCGGAGTCGAAGAGGACAGCGAACCGAACAGAAGCTATGACCTCATCGCAAACACGACAGGTGCTGACGCTGTCATCGATGCTCACTCACACTCAGTCATCGAGAGCGAGATCGTAAAGAACAAGGACGGCGAGGATGTCATCCTTACACAGACAGGAACAAAGCTTGCAAACATCGGAAAGATGGTCATCAAGGCTGACGGTTCCATCACGACAGAACTTGTCAACGACGTCGAGAAGGACGCAGAGTTCGCAGCTTACATCGACTCCATCAAGGCTGAGTACGAGGAAGAGCTCAACAAGACAGTTGCAAAGAGCGAAGTCGAACTTGCAATCAAGGACGAGACAGGCGCAAGAACGGTCAGAAACCAGGAAACGGCAATCGGTGACCTCTGTGCTGACGCTTACAGATATGTCTCCGGTGCTGACATCGCATTCGTGAACGGCGGCGGTATCCGCGCGGCAATCCACAAGGGCGACATCACAACAGCCAACATCATCTCCGTACATCCGTACGGCAACATGCTCTGCATGTGCTACGCAACCGGTCAGGAAATCCTCGATGCTCTCGAACTCGGAAGTATGAACACAAAGTTCGAGAAGGCTGAGAACGGAAACGCTGTCGGAGAGAGCGGAGGCTTCCTGCAGGTATCAGGTCTCAAGTACACAATCGACACATCCATCCCGACATCTGTCGTCAAGGACAGTGACGGCCTCTTTGTTGAAGTTGCAGGCGAGAGAAGAGTCAAGGACGTATACGTTGAAGAGAACGGCGAATGGG
>CAZGNN010000381.1:0-1631 GCA_964527335.1 uncultured Spirochaetaceae bacterium
CGGACAATTGACAGTTTCCGCCTCCATGTCTAAACTGTTCAAGGTTTTATTAGGAGAAACAATGGCTAAAGAAGAAGCAATTGAAGTAGAAGGCGTGGTCAAGGAAGCCCTGCCCAACACAACTTTCCGTGTCGAGCTTACAAACAAGCTTGTCATTCTTGCTCACCTCTCGGGGAAGATGAGGAAGCATTACATCCGTATCGTCCCTGGCGATACAGTCAAGGTTGAACTCTCACCCTATGATCTCACAAAGGGCAGAATCATCTACAGAGAAAGATAATCATCATCCATATATAACGAATGAAACGGACCTTCGGGTCCGTTTTTCATTCGTCTTTTCTTTCCCTGAGTATAACCCATAGGGCTCCGCTTCCGCCTTTGGCGAGGGGTGCCGGGCTTGTCTCCTGCACGAGCGGGGATGACGATAGCACCGAAAGGGCAAGGTCTCTGAGAACACCTGTCCCGCTTTCGCTGTGGAGGCCCTTGCCTGTGATTACAGACACCTTTCTCAGTCCGTGCGATGAGCTCTCATCAAGGAATGAGAGAATCATCTGAGTGCTGTCCGCTTTCGTCTCGCCGTGGAGATCGAGCGTTGCCTGGACATCCATGCGTCTGAGTTCATTTATAGTGAGGGAGTTCTTTTTCTTCCTGTTGTCGCCCTTCTCCTCCATTATTTCGGAGAATGTCTTCTCCCTGGGCTTTTCGGTCTTCTTTTCATAAGTCGAGAGGATTGACGAGAATGACTCCTTCGGAGAGTATGCTTCGCTCACTCTCTTCACTTCCCTGACGCTTTCCTTCTTCTCCTCTTTCGGCTCCTCATCCTTCTTCTCTTCGACAGGACGCACGAAACTCTCGTTCTTTCCGCCGAGGATTGACCAGGAGACGTTCGAAGGAACTGTCTCCTCTTCGTCTGATATGAAGAAGCTGGGCTCTTCGACTCTGATTTCTTCCCTTACTGTCTCTGCAGTTTTGCTGTCTTCAGCAGCTTTCTTCGCCTTCTTCTCGCTGAATGAGGAGAGAATCTCGCCGAAGTCCTTCTTCGGAGTATAGGGAGTGCTTGCTCTCTTTATCTCCTTCACTTCCGGTTTTGCCTCTTCCTGAGGTTTTTCTTCCTTCTTCTCTTCCTCTGCCGGACGTACGAAGCTTTCGTTCCTGCCCCCGAGGATTGACCATGAAACGTTGGACGGCACCGTCTCCTCTTCGTCGGAGATGAAGAAGCTTGTCTCTTCGACCTTCACTTCTTCCTTCACAGACGGAGACGGCTTCTTCTCTTCCGCTTTCCTTTCCTCTTCGGCCTTCTTCACCCTGCCGCTTTCATATTCACTGAGGATATCTGAAAAGGATACGGATGAAGTGTACTTAGGAGTCGAACGGGTAACCTTCTTCTTTTCGTCCTTTTTCTCCCCGGTCTTCTTCTCTTCCTTTCTTACAAAGGAAGGATTCTTTCCTCCGAGGACTGACCATGAGGCTTCGGGACTTATTCTGTCATCCTCGGTCTCCTCGAGGAACATCGTGGAAGTGCGGAGAGCGTCGTTGACTCTGCTCTTCGCTTCGGAAGAGGAGATGTTCTCCTTCTTTTTCTTCACCTCTTCCTTTTCCCTGTAGATGCCTTCGTACTGGTTCAGGATATC
>CAZGNN010000382.1:0-1620 GCA_964527335.1 uncultured Spirochaetaceae bacterium
TGATTGCACTTCTCGTGACTGCACTTTGCCTTGTTATCTAGCTAGACAAAGAGGCCGATAGATAATAATATTCTTGAGTATTTGCGAACGTAGCTCAGCGGGAGAGCACAGCCTTCACACGGCTGCTGTCGGCAGTTCGATCCTGCCCGTTCGCAATATTTTTATTTTCTGTCACGAATTATTGGACTTATTGTTCTGCCCGTATTATCTTTCTTATGTGGAGCAGACACTTACAGTAAAATACAGATTATTTGCAGATGATGTTTCACCTTTCATTAAGGTGAGCGAGTGCTACTGTGATGTCTGCAACTTCATCTCTCAGTTTGTTTACGAAAATTACGATGAGAATTCCATTCCAACCCGGTTTGACCTGCAGAAGAAGCTTTACGGCGAAATAAGAAAGAGCTTTCCTCTGAAATCACAGATGGTGATTTCTTCCATCAGAACGGTTCTTGCCCGTTATGCCACTCTCATAACAACCATGTCTGAAAGCCAGAAGGAACATGCCTGGTGGGAGAAGAGGAAAAGCGAGCTGGAAGCCAGAGGTGAAAGCTTCAGAAAAAGCGAACCTCATATTCAGAAGTGGAAACTCATCGTGTTCAAAGCTCATCAGTGTGACCTTGTGTCTGACCGTGACTGGTCTTTTGTCGAAGGTGGCAGGAAAATCTCGATAAACACACTCGGAAACCGCATAAAGGTTATGTATTCCGACAAGGGATTCGAGAAGTACCGTTCCTGCAGACACGGAACAGCGAAACTTGTCATCAGAAGACAAAAGGTTTTTCTGTATGTGTCTGTAACTGTGACTTTGCCTGATGAGACGGAAAAAAGTGAAACCGTTGTCGGAATCGACAGTGGACTCAGATTCATGGTAACCACCTATGACGGTGAAAAGACAACATTTCACAGAGGTGGAAAAATCAAGAACAAGCGCCTTCAGTACAGGAGGAAAAGAAGGGAACTGCAGAAACGGAACACACCGTCTTCCAGACGAAGACAGCGCCTGATTGGTAATCGAGAGAACCGCTGGATGGACAATTATCTTCATTGTCTTGCCAAGACACTTGTGAACCAGTTTCCGTCAGGAACCGTATTCGTTATGGAAGACCTCTCCGGTGCGGTCGGTAATCTGGTTAAAGTTGTTCATGAGAGGCGCAGTTATCTTGTGTCATGGCCATACAGGAAGTTCATCGACTTTCTGAGTTACAAGGCAAAGCTGCGGGGACAGCGGGTGCTGCTTGTCAATGCAAGCCGGACTTCATCTACCTGTCCCGTATGTGGTAAGGAGTCGTACAGTGCACGCTCCTACAGAATGCATGAATACCACTGTGAATGCGGCTATCGTTCAAATGATGACCGAGCCGCAGCAATCAACATCCGGAAGAGAGGTCTGGACAAGATCAAAAGATCTCAAGCCGTCTGATATATTCTAACGGCTTAAGGGGCTGATCAGGGCCCCTGCAATGCAGAATCAGCGTTGAATCGGAAGATAACAGCGCAACAAAGCAGGAAGGACGACAACGTCCGAAATCAAAGAAAAGAGTACCTGTGGATATTTGCAAGTTCATTTCATGTGAACACCTGATACGGTGGGGGTTGGCGAATATTGGCGTAACAAAA
>CAZGNN010000383.1:0-1615 GCA_964527335.1 uncultured Spirochaetaceae bacterium
CCGCACTCCTCCCATATGTTCGTCAGAGCTCTCAAGATGAAAGCCATGTCTGATATGACATATCGCAGACAAGTGCTATCGCGGTATCCCGGATATACACAGATTCCGAATATCGTGTCACCTCCGGTTGAAGCTCTGGCAGATTCATCGAAATCTCCCAGGATAGCTGCCGTCGGAAATGACGAGATTTACAGAATCGTATCCGAGAATCCGGATCTGTACCGCGGTTTCATCGGTAGCATTCCAGCAAACAACATTCCTGCCTCCGTCGAGGAAATCAGAAGATGCCGCGATATGGGAGCAAGAGGAATACAGATTTACACTCACGTCAACGGTGAAGCCATAGACAGCGAGAAGTTCTGGCCCGTGTACGAGGAATGCAACAGACTCGGACTCCCGGTTCTCATCCATCCCGTCGGAGGACAGAAGACACCGGAATTCCCGTCTGAAGACATGTCAAAGTATGAGCTCTGGTATCTTATCGGATGGCCGTATCAGACGACGGTTGCAATGGCAAGACTCGTCTTTTCCGGCATCTTCGAGGAATTTCCGTCACTGAAGATACTGACTCATCACTGCGGCGCTCTCATTCCGATGCTGGAAGGAAGAATCGAGAACGGACTGAAGATGTACGGTTCCCGTACAGCTCCGGAACTCAGGGATAAACTCACAAAGACTAAACTCAAGGATGACCCCGTCAGGGCATTCAGAAAGTTTTATGTCGACACCGCCACATGCAATTCGGCTTCGGCAATCCGATGCGGACTTAACTTCTACGGTCCCGACCATGTCCTCTTCGCAACAGACATGCCGTTCGATCCCGAAGACGGAGAATACATCGAAGGCGGAATTAAAAACATCGAGAGTCTGAATCTTACTTCGGAGGAAAAAGAAAAGATTTATCACTCGAATGCCGAGACATTTTTCAATCTCGGTATATAGAACCGATTTCTCTCAGATACCATAAGGAGGTAACAAATGAAGAAATTATTAGTAATCATGATGGCTGTTCTCATTGCCATTTCGTCCCTTACTGCCAACGGCGCTCAGGAAAAGTCCTATGTAACAGTCGGAACAGCAGCTGCCGGCGGTGCTTACTATCCTGTCGGTATCGCCATTGCAAGTGCAGTTGCAAAGGAACTTCCGAATGTTGAAGCATCCGCACAGGTAACAGGTGGGGCAATCGAAAACTGCTCACTTATTCATAACGGCGAAGTTGATGTTGCAATCACGATGAGCGTTTCTGCATTCCAGGCATACAACGGCGTCGGAACATTCACGGAATCCTATTCAGATCTCAGAGCACTCTTCAACGGTCTCAGCATGGGAACATTCCATGTCGTCACACTTAAGAAGACAGGCATAACGAAGATGACGGACCTCATCGGAAAGACAGTCGTCATGGGACCTGCAGGCGGCGGTGCCATCGGCATGGCTAATGCAGTCTGGGGAGCTTACGGCTTCTCCGTTGACGATGTAAAGGCAACATACGTTTCCTACTCCGAAGGCATCACAGCTCTCAAGGACGGAAAGGTCGATGCTGTCGTAGTACAGTCAGCAGCCCCGGCTTCTGCAATCCAGGAACTCTTTGCAACTCACAGCAGCAGCGCAGTAC
>CAZGNN010000384.1:0-1612 GCA_964527335.1 uncultured Spirochaetaceae bacterium
AGCTGGGAGAGAAGGGTATCCTGCTTCTCGTTGTTGCCGATGATGCAGGTTGCACTGATGTAGCCTGCTACTTCATCGAGTGTCTCGAGCTCGGGATGGTTTGCCCTCTGGATGCCGTAGCTGACACCTTCGATGAGGTAGGCATCGACCTTGCCCGATGTCAGGGCATAGATCATGTCGTTCGGCATCGTGTAGTACTGGAACGTCGTATTCGGTACCCTGTCCTTTATGAGTTCCTCATAGAGGACGGCAGTCTGCACAGCGATGTTCTTGCCGTCAAGTGCCTCTATCGGGGTGTCCTTCGGATACTTTGCCGCAGAGAGGGATGAAAGTGCTGCTGTCAGTACAAGAAGTGTGATAATGAGTCTTGTTCTTTTCATCTCAGTCCTCCTCAACCCAGCCGAAGCTCAGGTCCAGACGGTTGACGTAACCCTCCGGGTCCTCTGCTGTGTATTCCTTCAGGGTTGTTGTCTTGTCTGCAAGGACAGATAAAAAGAGTTCGTTGTCGCTCTTTGTGGCCTCTGCGGGTTCTCCCTTGTATTTGATGAAGAGGGAGAGGGTATCACTCTTCTCGGAGTATTCGATCTGGGCGATGATATCCGGATCGTCCTCATAAGCCGCAATGTTGTTGATGCAGATTTCCTCGAGTGCGATGCTGAGCTTACTAAGTCTCTCGCTTTCGATGAGGAGCTTCTCACCGTAGCTCTGGAGTTCCTCGTTCATTGCCTCGACATCGAATTCCGTGGACTCGATCTTGTAACGGAGAGTCGTGAGACGCTGTATGAAGCGTCTTGTCTTCTCCTTCTGCGGATGGTCGAAGATCTGCTTGGGAGTTCCCTGTTCGTAGATTCCGCCTTCATCCATGAAGAAGATCCTGTTCGATATCTTCCTTGCGAAGTCCATCTCGTGCGTGACGATCATCATCGTCCTTCCGCTCTTTGCGAGCATCTTGATTACGGACTGGACTTCTCCGATCATCGACGGATCGAGAGCCGATGTCGGCTCATCGAAGAGGATGATTTCCGGATCCATCGCAAGTGCGCGGGCAATGGCCACACGCTGTCTCTGTCCGCCCGAGAGTTCGTCGGGGTAGGCGAATACCTTCGTTGCAAGACCGACGCTTGTCAGAAGCTCCATTGCCTTGTCGTAGGCTTCCTGCCTTCCTCTTCCGAGAAGTGTGATCTGCGGATTCATGATGTTCTCGATGACTGTCTGGTGCATGAAGAGGTTGAAGGACTGGAAGACCATTCCCATCTTCTTTCTCACCGCGTTGAGATCACAGTTTTTTTGTGTGATGTCTTCGCCGTCGACGATAATCTGACCGCTTGTAGGTTCTTCGAGCATGTTGATACATCTGAGTAATGTGCTCTTACCTGTGCCGCTGGGGCCTATGACTGCAATGACGTCACCGCTGTTGATGGTAACGTTGATGTCTTCGAGTGGACAGCAGTCATCAAACTCCTTTCGTAAATGCCTAAGTTCAATCATGGGCATAACCCTTTGGAAAAGAAATCTTTTCCCCCAAAAAATAATGCCGGAAACCCGGACACATGAGGTGCAAACTGCACCCACCAAAGCATGCAAGGCATATTGTTCATAATTTGGGGGTATT
>CAZGNN010000385.1:0-1599 GCA_964527335.1 uncultured Spirochaetaceae bacterium
CCTCATTTTCGCATTCTGCTTCTACCCCATGCTCCAGGCCATACTTCTCTCGTTCAAGAGAGGAAACGGCAGGAACGAGAAATGGGTGGGACTGCAGAACTACCTGAGGCTCTTCAAGGACAGGACATTCCGCGAGTGTCTCTTCAACACTGTCTTCTACTTCCTCATCCAGGTGCCGATCATGCTCGTACTGGCCCTGATTCTCGCACAGATGCTCAACAATCCGAAGCTGAAGGGCAAGGCCATATTCCGCACCCTCATCTTCCTCCCCTGTGCGACATCGCTCGTATCGTATTCGATGATCTTCAAGTCGCTCTTCGCATCGAACGGACTCGTGAACACGATGCTGGGGTGGATCGGTATCAAGGGCATAGACTGGTTCAACAACGCATGGTCGGCGCGCATCGTAATCGTCGTCGCCCTCATATGGAGGTGGACTGGCTACAACATGGTCTTCTATCTTGCGGGACTCCAGAACATCGACTCCTCGATATATGAAGCCGCGACAATCGACGGCTGTTCGGGAACGAAGAAGTTCTTCCGCATCACTGTTCCTCTTCTGAGGCCCACAATCCTCCTCACCGCTATAATGAGCACGTCCGGTACCCTCCAGCTCTTCGACGAATCGGTGAACCTCACCGGAGGGGGACCGGGAAAGGCAACGATGACGATTGCCCACTACATCTACAACACGACATTCGTCGACACACCGAACTTCAACTACGCCTCGGCTCTTTCGGTGTTCATACTCATATCGATTGCGGTGCTTTCCGTAATCCAGATGAAGGCAGGTGACAAGCGTGACTAAGAACAGAAAGGTAAAAGATACAGGCCTCAGGGTAAGCTACGTCGTCCTCACGATTGCAGCCGTTCTCTCGGCATTCCCGCTCTACTATATGCTGAGCGGTGCAACAAACAAAAGCATAGACATAATCCGCGGACGTCTCATTCCGGGAACATACCTTGTGGAGAACTTCAGAACACTCATCGAGAACCAGGACCTCGGAAGAGCGCTCTTCAATTCGTTCCGCAACAGCATAATCGTGACTGTCCTGACACTCGCCGTCTCCTCGATAGCGGGCTACGGCTTCGAAATCTATCACGACAAGCATAAGGACAGACTCATGGCGGTGCTTCTCACGGCCATGATGCTGCCTTTCGTCGCGACAATCGTGCCCCTCTTCAGGATGTTCAGCAGGATGCATCTCATCAACACGATCTACGCTCTCATTCTCCCCACGATTTCGACCCCCTTCATGATAATGCTCTTCAGGCAGTCCGCGCGTTCATTCCCGCACGACATCATCGAAGCTGCACGCCTCGAGGGGCTGAGTGAAATCAGGATATTCGTCACGATGTTCATACCCGTCATGAAATCGACATACGGCGCGGCGGCGACCGTGACGTTCATGGGCGCATGGAACAACTATCTCTGGCCGAAGATCATCTTCCAGTCCAACGAGAGCATAACGATGCCGATGCTCGTTGCCAATCTCAAGAGCGTCTACTTCGTCGACTACGGCATGCTGATGCTGGGCGTTCTCATCTGCACGCTTCCGACAGCCATAATCTTCCTTCTTCTCCAGAAGAGCTTCGCAA
>CAZGNN010000386.1:0-1588 GCA_964527335.1 uncultured Spirochaetaceae bacterium
CTACTGTTCTCTTCCATGAAGGAATAAGACGGTCGATAGATTACTACCTTTCGCATAAGGAAATGCAGAGAGATGACAATGATTTCGATATCTTCACGGAGAAGGTCATAGCGGCAATGGATGAAGCCGAGAGGAGAGTGTAATCACTCGACTCTTCTTTTCTTCTTCGTTATCTGACACATCTTGTCAGATAACATTCTATCTGTTCATTGAGAGAAATCTGAAGACCTCTCCCGCAGATGTCGCATTTGGTGTCTAATCTTTGTGACTGGAAAATGAAAAAGCTTCTTTTCTACGAGTTCATTCACTCAAGGGAAGTGTTGAAGTTTTCTTCTAGCACGCACCAGCGACCGATTCTCTTTGAGCCTGTTCTTGCGAGTAATCCTTTTTCCTGAAGAGTCAAAAAAGCCCTTTCAATCGTTCTTGCATTTACTCCTATGTCGTCAGCAAGAACGTCTGATGTCGCATATGGGTTATCAATCAAAATTTTAAGAATTCGCTTTTCTGTCTTTGTCAAGTTGGTATTTCCTTTTGAAGCCAACGGCGCCGGACGGGATTTTTCTAAAACCTCTTTATCAAATGGTATGGTTACCTTTATGTATGATGAATCTATATCAAAAATATCCTTGCCGTATTTGGAAACGATTGCCGGTATTCCATGTCCTGTTCTTTCCGTCAGATGCATATCCAGGAAAATGCGCATCAGCATTTCGTTTCTGGGGGAACTTATGCCTTTGAAGAATTTGTCTTCCGTCTGATTATTCGGTAATCCGCCATAAGACAGGATTTCAATTCTGTCATCGAAGTACGAAATTGTCGGTTGTGATATGTTCCAGTCATTATGAACAAAGGCATTGATTACAGCTTCATTGACAGAATCGAAGTCATAGAGATATTTATCTTCTCTCGGTCTCACAGTTGTGTCTGAGATGCATATGTTCTCTGCAACTATTTTATTTTTCATTGTTTCGTATGCTGTAAGAAGGCACTTGTTACCATAATTATAGTTTTCAGATAATCTCGATTTGTCTTTTCCTCTGAATTTGACAAGTATCATGGGAATTGTGTTATGATCAGACAACAATTCCGCAAGCTGATTGTACTGACCATCAGGAGTTCTGAGATTCAGATTGGCTTCAAATCTTTCCTCTCCAAGGTGAAAACCTCTCAGCATGTAAGTGAGTTGGATGGTATTGAAGCTTATGTCCCCGTATCTGGCAGGTGTTACTAGCATTAAATCTCTATTTGTGAAGTTCTTCTGATAGCGTGAATGAATTTCCTCTTCTGTCATGCTTTTTGTTGTTGTTCCTATGCGGATAAAACATCCGGCAGAGCTGAAACCATGTTTTTTCTGGCAGTATATCGGCTGAATTCCTCTCGGAACATTAACGATGATAAACATTTTGCCATCTTCATACTTTATTTCCGAAGAAATAAGTGATTGAGGATTGGGTTCTATTTGATCGGTTATAACATCGGAGATTTTTCTGGATGTTTCATCCACGTTTGTAATTCCGACTATATCTCCATTATCATTCACTCCGATAATCAACTTTCCTCCGTTTGTGTTTAGAAAAGCTACTATTTC
>CAZGNN010000387.1:0-1579 GCA_964527335.1 uncultured Spirochaetaceae bacterium
TGCACGGAACACAGGACGGGAACATGTAGTAGATGTCGAGTACGGCATCCTTTGCACTCTTGAGCATATATTCGAAGGCCTTGAGTCCTCCGACGTTGCATATCTCGTGGGGATCTGCGACGACTGTGGTCGTACCGCAGGGGAGGATTGCGTTGGAGAATTCACTCGGCGAGAGGTGCGAGCTCTCGATATGACAGTGGGAATCGATGAAGCCGGGAACGAGGTACTGTCCCTTTGCGTCGATTTCCTTCTTCGCCTTTCTGTCTCCGTCGAATCCGACGATATAACCGTCCCTTACCCAGACGTCTGCCTTATAGACGGTGGAACCGCATACATCAACGACCTGTGCGTTTCTGATCACAAGGTCACAGCTCTCTCTGCCCATTGATGAGTTTATGAGATTACGTGCAGTAAGCTTATCCATAGAATTGAACTCCTTTTGTGTATCCTTATGATAAATCAGATTTCCGAAAAAGCTAGAAAAATTGTTGCTTTTTGTTGCGAAATCCACATTTCTTCAGATTTTGTCGGATTATTCGCCAAAAGAAAACCGCAGGCTTTCACCTGCGGCGGATAATCCTTATCCGGTTTTAGATTGTGTTGACAACGATCTTTGCAACGAAGAGTGCGAAGAGGATCCATGTCGGGACGTTGATGTCCTTGAACTTTCCGCTGAGAGCCTTGAGTACGACATAGAAGATGACGCCGAACATGATACCGTTGGAGATGGAGTATGTGACAACCATCATGAGGATACACATGAATGCCGGGATGCCTTCGGTGAAGTCGTTGAAGTCGATTGACTGGACAGGAGAGATCATCATGACGCCGACGATGATGAGAGCCGGAGCCGTAGCTGCGCTTGGGATGGATCCGAAGAGCGGCTCGAGGAAGAGGGAAAGGATGAAGAGGACGCCGACTGTGACAGCTGTGAGTCCTGTTCTTCCGCCTGCTGCAACGCCGGATGCACTTTCGACGAATGTCGTGACTGTGCTTGTTCCGAAGATTGCGCCTGCTGTTGTTCCGATAGCGTCAGCGAGGAGAGCTTCCTTGCAGTGCGGGATTGTTCCGTCTTCATTCATGATACCGGACTTGCCTGCGCATCCGATGAGTGTTCCGACTGTATCGAACATATCGACAAAGAGGAATGTGAACATGACGATGATGAAGTCGAAGATTGTCTTTCCGCTTGTGAAGATTGTTCCGAACTCGAAATTGAAGAAGTAGGGAGCTGCCGGGAGGTAGCTGCCGCCTGCATATTTCGTGACTCCGAAAGGAATACCGATGATTGTCGTGACGACTATACCGATGAGGAGGGCACCCTTTGTTCCTCTTGCGACCAGTGCTCCTGTGATGAAGAGACCGATGACTGTGAGGATGCATGCGGGAGATGTGATCCATGCCGGGTTGAGAGCACATACCGTGCTTGCGTCAGAGATGACGATTCCTGCATTCTGGAGACCGATGAAAGCGATGAAGAGACCGATGCCGGCTCCGATTGCCTTCTTGAGGTTCTCGGGGATGGAGTTGACGATTGCTTCTCTGAGGTTGCAGAGTGTGAGAAGGATGAAGATGATAC
>CAZGNN010000388.1:0-1573 GCA_964527335.1 uncultured Spirochaetaceae bacterium
CATTGTCATCGAACCTGATGTATGTACCGTCAGGTCTGCGGTATTCCTTCTTTGTGCGAACGACCACTGCCTTGAGGACGTCACCTTTCTTGATGGCGCCGTTCGGAAGGGCATCCTTGACTGCAACTACGATGATGTCACCGACACCAGCGACATATCTATGGCTGCCGCCGAGAACCTTGATGCACTGCACACGCTTTGCACCACTGTTGTCCGCTACGTTCAAATAAGTCTGCATCTGTACCATGACTTTTCTCCTTTAGCGAGCTCTCTCGACGACTTCAACGAGTCTCCAGCACTTATCCTTGGACAGGTGGCGGCACTCCATGATGCGGACCGTATCACCGACATGGGCATCATTCTTCTCGTCGTGAGCCTTGAACTTCTTGGTCGAGATCACGTACTTCTTGTACAGTGGATGGAGGGTTCTGTCAGAAACCTCAACAACAATAGTCTTGTCCATCTTGTCAGACTTGACTATGCCTGTCATAACTTTCTTCTGTGCTTCCATTTACGTGCCTCTCTTATTTGTCTTTCTTTTCAAGTCCGATGTCTGCGGCATGGATTCTTGTATTGAGACGAGCGATGTTCTTCTTGGTGGAGCCGATTGCCATCGGGTTGTCCAGATGACCGAGGACCTTCTGCATTCTGAGGTCGACGAGCTCCTTCCTGAGCTTATCCCTCTCGGCGACAAGCTCGTTATAACTGAGATCTTTGTAACTCTTCATTGTTTACTCCTGATTTACACGAGACACGAACTTTGTCTTGATTGGAAGCTTGGAAGCAGCGAGTGAGAGTGCCTCCTTGGCAAGCTCCTCGTCGATTCCGCCCATTTCGAACATGATTGCACCGGTCTTGACGACTGCTACCCAGCCTTCCGGAGCACCCTTACCGTTACCCTGTCTTGTTTCAGCCGGCTTCTTTGTGTACGGCATATCGGGGAAGATGCGGATCCAGACCTTACCGCCACGCTTGACGTGACGTGTCATTGCGACACGGGCAGCCTCGATCTGGCGGTTCGTAATCCAATATGGCTCGAGAGCCATGAGACCATACTCACCGAAGGAAATCTGATTTCCCTTGTGTGCAACTGCGTCTCTTGTTCCGCGCTGCTTTTTTCTGTATTTAATTCTCTTTGGACTAAGCATCTTTTAACCTCTGTTCTCTTCAGCCTTGTTTCTGCCTGTTGCTGCGACAGCCTCATCTTCGTTCTTCACAGCGTTGTTATAGATTTCACCGTTGAAAACCCATACCTTGACGCCGATTGCACCGAAAGATGTGTTTGCTGCAGCAAAGCCGTAGTCGATATCAGAACGAAGTGTGTGAAGAGGAACTCTTCCTTCCTTCATCTGCTCATTTCTTGCGATTTCAGCACCGCCGAGACGACCGGAACACTTGATCTTGATACCCTGGACACCACCCATCATAGCTCTGCTGATGGCGTTCTTCATGGCTCTGCGGTAAGCTCCGCGGCCTTCAAGCTGGCGTGCGATGTTCTGAGCGATGAGCTGAGCATCACATTCCGACTTCTTGATTTCCTTGATCTTGATCTGAACCTTCTTCTCGGTAAGCT
>CAZGNN010000389.1:0-1566 GCA_964527335.1 uncultured Spirochaetaceae bacterium
CGCTTTGACGATGAACTGATTGAATTGCTGCTTGAATTCAAGTGGTGGGATAAGAACATTGATGAAATCAATCGGCTAATTCCAATCTTGACTTGCAGTGACTTGGATAAAGTGAAAGCTGAAATCAAAAAGCAGTTAGGCTGACAAATTCCAGTTTGCCGGAACAAACGTATTTCCAGTGTATGCAAACTCTTTGAAAATCTGCTCAGAGACAGGCGGAAAGAAGCTTTTCCTTCAGTATTGATGGGGATTCAACGGTATTTCCGATTCCCCTGCTCTCAAGCTCTTCCTTTGTCCTGAAACCGTAACTGACAATGAAAGAATCGCAGCCGGCATTCGAGGCAGTCTCGTAGTCGACTTCGCTGTCACCGACGTAGATTATGTCGTCCTTCGTGAGGGAAAGCTTTCCGGTTTCAGTGAGAACCCCCTCGGGATCCGGTTTCAGAGGATAAGCCCCGCACTGTCCGAAGACGAAGTCGAAATGAACAGATGGCAGTACGTTACTGACTATTTTCTGAACTATCTCATCCTTCTTGTTGGAAGCTATGGCAACTCCGATACCGTTGTCTGTGAGGGCTTTCAGAAGCTCAGGTATCCCGTCATAGGGGACGGTATTATCTGACGGATGCTTCATGTAGGATGCAACGAGAAGTTCATTCATGAGCGAGAAATCATTATCTTCGATGAAGGCACCGCTGTTGTTGACTGCGGCTATGAGGGCATTCCTCAGTCCACGCCCGACATACTTTCTCGTATCTTCAAGGGAAACGGGAGGGATATCATAAGCGGATAACGCATAGTTGATGGCTCTCCTGATATCAGGAAGAGTATCGAGAAGAGTTCCGTCCAAATCAAAGACAACAAGTTTCTTTTTCATGGAGAAAAGTATAATCTTATGTCAGTCGATTATCTAGAGAGAGGAAGGATGTGGCATGTACAGAATAATAATCAGGGAAGGTAAGGAAAAACAGCTTGAGAAACACCATCCGTGGGTATTCACGGGTGCCATCGAGGAGGTAAGTCCCGTCTTCCGGATGGCTGACTGGGCCGAAGTCTACACACACTCGGGCTCCTTCATCGCAAAGGGCTGGTACGACGAGAAATCCCACATTGTTCTCCATCTGCTGACATGGGACAGAGAGGAAGAGTGTGACGATGACTTTGTCTCGTCTCTCGTCAAGAAATCGATAATGAGGAGAAAGAGCTTCTTCTCTCTTGAAGATACGAACTGCTTCCGTCTCATTCACGGGGAAGCGGACTTCATTCCCGGCCTTGCCGCAGACTGCTACGGCCGTGAGATACGCATCATCCTCTCATCACGCTTCGCACTCAATTTTCTTCCCGTGATTATCTCGACACTTGAAGATGTGATGCATCCATCACGCATACAGGTGACAGCCGATCAGTTCTACGCATCAAGCGAAGGCCTCAGCGAGAACACGCGTTACTTCATCGGCGGAAAGGAAACAAAGGAAAGCGAGATACCGAAGGACAACACCCTCTTCATGGAGAGCGGAATCTGGTATGAGATATCACCCGGGAGGGGACAGAAATCAGGATTCTACT
>CAZGNN010000390.1:0-1562 GCA_964527335.1 uncultured Spirochaetaceae bacterium
GCACTATGCTTGCAACACGTGTATTCCAGAACGGCAACAGCCAGGCTATCAGAATTCCACAGGAACTGAGGACAGAGAAGAAGGATTACTACATCAACAAAATCGGCGATGTTTATGTCATCTATCCAAAAGACGATCCTTGGGCTGCCTCGAGAAGTATTGTCGGCACATTTCCTGATGATTTCATGAAGGAACGCGACCAACCTCAGTACACAGACGAAAGAGAGCCGTTCTAATGTATCTTCTTGACACCAATATCTTTATATACTACATGAAAAACAGTTATCCCAATCTGACTGCAAAGATATTTTCAATGAATCCGGATGATTTGTACGTTTCATCACTTACGGTCTTCGAACTTGAATACGGTGCCGAAAAAAGCAAATACGGAGCAAGAACAAGAGAGAAGATTATGACACTCCTTGCCCCTTTCCATTTCCTGAACTTTACTTCCCAGGATGCAATTACAAGTGGAAAAATCAGAGGAATGCTAGAAAAGAAGGGAACAATCATAGGCCCATATGATACTCTCATAGCAGGTCAGGCTCTCTCTCGTGGCCTGGTTCTCATAACGCATAACACAAAAGAATTCAGTCGTATACCGGATATTGCTATTGAAGATTGGGTACTTTGACCCGGATTTTCAGCCAGCAAAATTCATTGTCCGCAATTATATTCGGTCAGAGGATCCATCTGTTTTGATATCCCCCTGATCTGGTTCACGGGTATTGCAATTATCCTGAGGCTCGCCGGAAAAAGGATCAACAGCAGGGTTCTTACCTGGATTAACCGTATCTGCGGCTCCGTGGTGATGCTTTACGGAATCAGGCTGATATGGAGCCTCATCGTCATGCTTTCCGAATGACTCAGATCCACCATTCGGGAGTCAGCTCTCCAAGAGTGACAATACGTCCGGACTCGTAATCGAGCATGATTTCGATATTCCTGTAGCTCTCACTCATGAGCTGGGTCATAAGCTCCCTGCAGGCCCCGCATGGCGGCATCGCCGTTCCATCCCAGTTGACGGCTATCAGCCGCCTTATTTCACTCTCGCCGTTCGTAATCATATTGAAGATTGCATTACGCTCCGCACAGATTCCGAGCGTGCATGCACCGTCGACACAGACTCCTCTGTAGATATTCCCTATTGCCGCGGCTACTCCTCCGGCCTCCACCCACGGCGATGGTTCAGAACCTTCAATGCTTCACCATAAAGCGTATTCCATATTGCGTCCATTTTCTCTCCTCAAGGGTTTCTTCGGTAACAGTGTCTTCTGTTACGGAGTTTCCTCCATCTTTTTTCTCTCTTTGTCCGTCAAAGGATATTTTTCAAATAAATCAGGCCTCAGTCTCTTCGTATCTTTCAGGGCCTCGATGTGTTTCCAATCCTCTATCTTCTGATGATTGCCACTGAGAAGGATATCGGGAACACGCTCACCCATATATTCAACCGGCTTCGTATACTGAGGGTACTCGAGGAGAATGTTCTCGTGGCTCTCATCCACAGTCGCTCCGTCACGGATGACGCCGTCAAGAAGTCTCACGATGCTGTCGACTATCAC
>CAZGNN010000391.1:0-1561 GCA_964527335.1 uncultured Spirochaetaceae bacterium
TCTGCTCTGACAGAACGAAGAGCTATTATATCGGAGGGTACTCACTTGCAGCTCTGTTTGCTCTCTGGTCTTCTTCTCAAACAGAGACGTTCAAAGGTGTTGCCGCAGCATCTCCGTCGGTATGGTTCCCCGGTTTCACAGACTTTCTGAGAGACAATCCGGTAAAGACACAGTCTGTCTATCTCAGCCTAGGTGACAGAGAATCGAAGACCCGTAACAAGACGATGGCTACTGTTGCTGACAGGATTCTTGATGTTCGGGATATCATCCTTTCTCAGAACGTCGATTGCTTTTTCGAATGGAATGAAGGCGGACACTTCAAGAATCCTGAGAAGAGGACAGCGAAAGCTTTTGCTTATCTCTTGAATTCCGGCAAGTGAAAAGGCAGGCCGTCAAGCCTGCCCTGAGATATGTCTATTCTCTTTTGTCAGCCTCTGAAGTTCGATGGAAGATTCTTCTTCTCCTCGAGGAACTCCTTGTAGAAGGGCATGAACGTCTTGTTGTCCCTGATAACGCAGCCTGTGGGTTTGTGGGCACGGATCAGGTCGCCGCACTTTCCGCATGTGAGGCAGATGCGTTTCGGATCGATACGGCCGTTCTTGATCTCGTTTGCAAAGTCAGGATCGGCGAACTGCATTCTTCCGAATAGCATGCCGTCACAGAGACCCTGTTCCACTGCACCTGCAGTGTAGAGGTCGCTGAACTCCCTGAGGTATGTCGGAGCGGATGCGAGTACTGTCATCTCCGGCACTGCCTTCTTGACTTCCCCGATTCCCTTTATCATCCTGTTGATTCCCTCGAGAGGATGTTCCTCCGGCGGATACTTACCGGCGTCGAACGGGCGTGTGACGTGTGTGGTCGCATAGGGGTTGCCCATCGTGAGGTCGACCATCTCAACTCCCATGTCATAAAGTTCCCTGATGAGTCTCTTAGGTTCTGTCAGGTCCATTTCGAGAGTCTTTGTGTCCTGTCCCCAGCCGCAGTATTCGGGGTAGCCGTCATAGAGCCCGATTCTGGCTGTTACCATGAAGGAGTCATCCTCGTATGCCTTTGCCGCAAGGATTGAGTTCTTGAGAAGTCTTGTTCTGTTTTCGTAGCTTCCGCCGTACTGACCGGGGCGGTAGAATCCCGATGCGACTTCCTGGAAGAGGTAACCGTGGCACTGCTTGATGTCGACGGCGTCGAATCCTGCTTCCTTAGCAAGTCTTGCGCCTTCGCCGAACTTTTCCTCCATGCTCTTGAGGTAGTCATCGCTGACGATGCATGAATCATCAGCAGCCCTGAACTGCTCGAGCCAGGGGTGGCGGTAGGCAATGAGCGGAGCAGGTTTATTGTTCGGGTTGGAGTAGCGACCGGAGTGGTTTGCCTGACAGACGAGGAACGGTGCGTAGCCGTTCTTCTTCAGTCCCGCTTCCTTTATCTCGTCAGTGAGCTTTCTGAATGCACCGACGTTGTCGGGAGTGAGGAGAAGCTGTGTCATCGAGCTTCTTCCTTCCTCGGCGATGCTTATTGCCTCGAACCACATAACTGCGGCTCCGCCTTCGGCTACTTTCCTGTAGCG
>CAZGNN010000392.1:0-1559 GCA_964527335.1 uncultured Spirochaetaceae bacterium
TTTGGAGACCAGTGCTCTAACCATTGGAGCTACTGACCTGCTCGCACCTCGAAGACAACCGCTTTTATCTTATTTAATCTTTGTCTCTCTGTGCAGAGTGTGCTTGCGTTCGAACGGGCAATACTTCATGAGTTCAAGCTTCTCAGGTGTATTGCGGCGGTTCTTCTCCGTTGTATAGTTCTTCTGCTTGCACTCTGTGCACTGAAGAGCGATCTTCTCAACCGGTCCTTTCTTCTTTGAACTTGCCATATATTAACTCCTCACGACTACAGTCGCTTCATTAAGCTCCCGGGCGGATTCGAACCGCCGACCCCCACCTTACCATGGTGGTGCTCTACCATGCTGAGCTACAAGAGCGCATCAATCGCACTGTTTTGCGACACGCATTGGAAACTCTAGCAAAAAGAGCCCTTTCTTGTCAATAGAAAGAAGAGCCTTCACGAGAATGCCACTTAAAGTAAGATGTCAGAGTTGATTTTACCGGTACGGGCAAAAAGATTCAAGTGAAGAAAAACGGAACATTTCAAATTTAATATCGACTTCGTTATTGAATACCCGCGCAAGATTTAAATAGAATAAAAACCGCACTTAATACTCCGAGGAGGAAAGCAATGCAGGAAAAAGACCGCATCAGATACGGTAACACGAGCGGGGAAATCGCACGCGACTTCGCCGAACAGCTCAAATACAATCAGGACGCAGACGTCTATCATACGACACCCGAAGGCCGCTATGAGGCCATAGCCTACGCAATCAGGGACAGAATCATCCATCAGTGGGACCTTTCGAGGAAGACACAGAGAAAGAACCACTCGAAGAGAGTGTACTACCTCTCGCTCGAATTCCTGATGGGAAGGGCGATGACCAACAACATCATCAACCTCGGCATCGAGAAGCCCGTGAAGGACGCACTCTCCTCTCTCGGCTACGACTACGAGGAGCTCAGGGACACCGAGCCCGACGCGGGACTGGGGAACGGAGGACTGGGAAGACTCGCGGCATGCTTCATGGATTCTCTCGCGACACTCGAACTTCCCGCCTACGGATACGGCATCAGATACAACTACGGCATCTTCCGCCAGAAGATCGTCAACGGCTACCAGTCCGAGCAGCCCGACAACTGGCTCAGGGACGGCAACCCCTGGGAGCTCAAGAGACCGGATCTCACATACCCCGTTTTCTTCGGCGGCCATGTGGCACACCTCAGGGAGAACGGCAGGGACGTCTTCAAGTGGGTTCCCTCCGAGCTCGTCAACGGCGTCGCCTACGACACCCCGATAGTCGGCTACGGCGGAAAGACGGTGAACACTCTCCGTCTCTGGTCCGCGACAAGCCCCGACGGCTTCTCCTTCGAGGAGTTCAACAGCGGTGACTACACCGAAGCCGTCAGAAAGAAGATCAATGCGGAGACCCTCAGTCAGGTCCTCTACCCCAACGACACTCTCTACATGGGTAAGGAGCTGAGACTCAAGCAGCAGTACTTCTTCGTCTCCTGCTCGCTCCAGGACATCGTCAGGAGATTCAAGCGCTACGGAGACTACAGCTGGAAGAACTTCCCC
>CAZGNN010000393.1:0-1541 GCA_964527335.1 uncultured Spirochaetaceae bacterium
CTGCAGGCGAAGATTCCCTGAAGAAGCTTGCATCCCACCTTGTATGGAACGAGGGAATCACCGAAGGAGAGAAGGAAGGCTTCAAGAAGCTCATTCTCTCACGTTTCCCCTCATTCGATTTCGGTGAAAAGGAGGAGGAAGAGGAAGCTCCCGTGGAGATCTCCGTAATGAGGGGATTCATGTGCACGAAAGCCTCCTTCGACCGCAAGCAGGCCGAGCTCATCGACATCAAGGAGAACCAGATTCCCTTCACTCTTCACGAAATCAAGACGGCACGCGAGCTGGGAGACCTCAGGGAGAACTCGGAGTACCAGTATGCAAAGGATCACAAGGTGTTTCTTGACAGGGAATACGAGAGACTTGCAAACGAGCTGGGATCGGTGAAGATAATGTCAATGGATGACGTACTCGACGGCAGAGTCGGATTCGGAACCAGAGTCAGGATTCTTGACAGAAAGACGGGCGAAGAGAAGACATTCACATTCTTCGGCCGTTGGGAATCCGATCCTGATAACGGAGTCATCGACATCAACGCTCCCATCGGACAGTGCCTGATAAATCACATGGCGGGCGATGAAGTCGACTTCAATAACGGAAGCATGTCGACAGTCTACTCAGTTCTTTCAATAGAAAAGGTCAGCTTCTGACCCTGGGCCCGGGAAACCGGGCTTCTATATTTCATTTTCTTACTGTAAAAAGTATTTTGTGTGTAGTTTTTCCTTCCCTGCCCCTTTGATTTTGCTAAAAGAGTAAGACGAAGTTAGAATCAGAGAAAACGCAGGATTAAAACAAGGAAAAACGGATGATGAAAAAAACGGTTTTTTTCTCTCTTGTCATGATTCTTCTCTCATTCACGCTTTCAGCCTCGGACGAGAGTGCAAAGACTATTTCAGGTCGTAACGTCATTCTTCATGACGACGGGACCTGGGAATACTGCACCATCCTCCCCTCTGAGGGTGGATATGTCGGAAGATGGGAGATGAACGAGGACGCTCTTGACGCTCTCATCGACGAATACCTTGTCGAATCCGGAATCGACCTGACAAGCCCCACGTATTCCTTCTACAGGGATTACATGAAGGAGCTCATAATGCAGCAGTTGAAGTCTGCAGGAATGTCAACCGTCATAACTCTTGTTCTCAATGACGACGGAACATGCTCTGTCGAAAGCGGAGACGAATCGGTGTCGGGAACATACAGCGTAAGTGACGATAAAACACTGACTGTCACCTACGACGGCGAAAACATAACTTTCGGAACATTCAACGATGACTATTCGAAGATAATCATAATGAATGAGGAGTTCTTCTTCCTGACGAAAGCCGAATGACAGAAAGAAGAGGAGGATATCACTCCTCCCTTCCGTAATAGCGCTTGAGATAGCTCTTCTTGAAGAGTTCGAACCTGTCTTCCCTTATTGCATCCTTTATCCTCTCGACGAAGTCGTGGAGGTATCTGAGGTTGTGCTCTGTCGCAAGCATTCCTCCCAGCATCTCGTTGCATTTGACGAGGTGATGCATATAACCGCGTGAGTATTCCCT
>CAZGNN010000394.1:0-1539 GCA_964527335.1 uncultured Spirochaetaceae bacterium
TCCTCGACGGTATCGTCGCAGGTGTCGGCGCAGTTCTCGGCTTCGTTCCCCAGATTTTCGTTCTCTTCATATTCCTCGCATTCCTCGAAGGCTGCGGCTACATGGCAAGAATCGCATTCGTCATGGACAGAATCTTCAGAAAGTTCGGCCTCTCGGGTAAGTCATTCATCCCAATCCTCATCGGAACAGGATGCGGTATTCCTGGTATCATGGCATCCCGTACAATCGAGAACGAGAAAGACAGAAGGATGACGATCATGACGACGACATTCATTCCGTGCGGCGCTAAGCTTCCGTTCATCGCAATGATTGCAGGCTCAATCTTCGGCGGCGCAAGCTGGGTTGCACCATGTGCATATTTCCTCGGCATGTTCGCAATCATCTCCTCGGGTATAATTCTCAAGAAGACAAAGCTCTTTGCAGGCGACCCCGCTCCGTTCGTAATGGAACTTCCTGCATACCATCTTCCGACAGTCGGTTCGATCCTGAGATCGATGTGGGAGAGAGGCTGGGCATTCATCAAGAAGGCCGGAACAATCATCCTCCTCTCGACAATCTTCATCTGGTTCACGACATACTTCGGATTTGCTGAAGACGGATTCAGAATGCTTGCCGAGGATGAAATCGAGTTCTCGATCCTCGCAAAGATCGGTTCCGTATTCGCTTGGCTCTTCGCTCCTCTCGGATGGGGCAACTGGCAGGCTGCCGTCGCTTCGATCACAGGACTTGTCGCAAAGGAGAACATCGTCGGGACACTCGGCATCCTCTACGGTGCTTCAGGCAATGCCTATGCTGAAATCTCTGCTGCATTCACATCAGTCACAGGTTTCTCCTTCCTCGCATTCAACCTTCTCTGCGCTCCCTGCTTCGCAGCTATGGGTGCCATCAGCAGAGAGATGAACAGCAGAAAGTGGACATGGGCTGCTATCGGCTGGGAATGCGGTTTCGCATACTGCGTGGCATTCGTAGTCACACAGCTCGGAAACATGTTCACAGGCTGCGGCAATGTCGTGCTCTTCATCATCGCTCTTCTCGTGATTGCTCTCTATGTCTATGAGCTCTTCATCAAGAAGGCAAAGAAGGCAGCAGTATGAATCTCGGTACGTTCATTGTTCTGATAATAGTGATTGCAATCGTTGCCGCTATAGTCATATCAATGAAGAGGGACAGAAAGAACGGGGGCTGCAGCGGAAACTGTTCCTCCTGCGGAGGCTGTTCCTGTCACAGGAAAGAAAAATAAACAAAGCCATAATCGAAGAGGGAGCCGCTGGACAGAACGGCTCCCTTTCCTTTTATCCTCATAAAATGAACCTTGACTCAGGAACAGCAGTAATGATAACTTTAAACCGATGGCACCGGAGCGTTTGCCCGCAAAAATGAAGCGGATACAATGCCGGGTCTTTTTTGTGCCACAGACCGAATCGGAAATATTCACTTTTTTCTGTAAGCTTGCCTTTACCCTATTGTATGAGTTCCACACTTTTCTGTATTATCTGCTTATCCATAGAGAGTACGTGAGGGACAAGCCCTGTGACCGTA
>CAZGNN010000395.1:0-1538 GCA_964527335.1 uncultured Spirochaetaceae bacterium
GAGCAGCCTCCTGTTTTTAATGTCGTCTTTGTAGTTGAATGAGATTACGGTTTGTTCTAAAATTTACATCAGGAGCTAAGAGTGATTTGCCTTACCTTGTCAGGACCCACCATCGAGCAGAATCTCAGGGAGTTCAGGGATAACAGACTTTATATCGATATTTGTGAACTGAGGCTTGATCTTCTTTCTCCGGAGGAGCAGAAGAAGGCTTCCTCGTTTCCGTCGCTTGTCGATCTTCCCGTGATTCTCACATGCCGCCGTGTTTGTGACGGTGGAAAGTGCTCCCTCACCGAGAGAAGCAGAAGGTCTCTCATAATCAGGACGCTTGAAGGCGGGCTTTTCAGCTATGTCGACATCGAGGATGACGTCAAGAAGAACGACGTCGAGAATGCCGCGAGGGAGAAGGGCGTGAAGATCATCCGCTCCTACCACGACTTCGAACGTGTCCCGGAAGATATCTTCTCCCATATCATGAGTCTCTCGAAGCGTGGCGACATCGCAAAGATTGCGGTGACTCCGCATTCCGTGCAGGATGTCCTGACGCTTTTCAGAATCAACGACGAACTTAAGGATACACAGAAGATTGTCATCGGTATGGGGGACTGGGGTGTCTGCACCCGTATCCTTTACAAGAAGATGGGCTCAATCCTTACTTTCGGCTCATCAGTCAACAAGAGGGGAATCGCACCCGGAATGATTTCCGTAAAGGAACTCAAGGAGCTCTACCGCTCCGACAGGATTGACGAGAGAACGGGTATATACGGTGTTGTCGGGAATCCCGTCATGCACTCCCTTTCCCCTCAGATTCACAATCCCGGTTTCCATGCCATTAACTACAATGCAGTCTATGTTCCATTCCTTTCTGATTCAATCCGCTCGTTCATGATGCTTGCGGAAATGCTGAAGATGAGGGGATTCTCGGTTACCGTTCCTTTCAAGGTGGATGTTCTCAAATACCTGGGTAACATCACCCGTGAAGTGAAGCAGATAGGTTCCTGCAATACTGTCATAAGAGTCCCGAACATGTGGAAGGGAACCAATACTGATTACTACGGTTTCCTTGCTCCCATTGAAGAGGATATCGAGAAGGGCAGGATAAAGAAGGCTCTTGTAATAGGTGCCGGCGGTGCGTCGGATGCAATCTGCTGGGCTCTGACGAACAGGGGTATCAAGGTCACCATCCTCAACAGGACAATCGACAAGGCGAAGCGTCTTGCCATAAAGAACAACGCTCAGTACGACTCTCTCGAAAATGCGAAGAAGTACGAGGGCTGGGCTGATCTCATCGTCCAGGCTACAAAGGTCGGTCTCTCGAACGAGAAGGAGAGTCCGATTCCCGACTTCGTCTTCACCGGTAACGAGATAGCATACGACATCGTCTACGAGCCGAGAAAGACTGCGTTCCTGAAGGCTGCCGAGAAGAAGGGATGTTCACTCCGCTACGGACTTGACATGCTCCTGAGCCAGGGTAAGCTTCAGTTCGAGTCTTTCACGGGATACCATTATCCGAAGAACCTGGATCCGTTTACGCTGAAGTA
>CAZGNN010000396.1:0-1538 GCA_964527335.1 uncultured Spirochaetaceae bacterium
ACTCCAGAAGAGGTTAAAGAAAAAATAGAAAATCTTCACTGTGAACGACCTTTGTCAAAACAGTGTACAACAGAAGAGAGAGCGACTGCCACCTTTATTTCAGGAAAATATTCAGCACCGTGTATGTTTATTCAGGGCTCTTACACGTATCCCGAGGCATACCCGGATGTCATTGCCGTGCGGCCTCAGCTTCTTTTCGTATTAGCCAAAAGGCTTTCAGTGTATCAGACGGAATGGGCGACGTGTCTCTGCAAAACGGACCATATGAAGAAAGATGATTCTCTTTGTGCTGCATTCCATGGTCCGTTATTCCGGGAAACTGTTACCTTGAATAAGGTATTTCCAGCGTATCGAGAAGTCGTTTCACTGTGTCCTGACCGTCAAGACATGTGTCTGTAAGCCATCCCTTCTCTTCTCTCCATTTGGCAAGACCGCGGTAGTAGAAGAACTTCCTGCTGTCTTCTATGACGAACGGGACGATACCGTGCCCGAGACATTCCTTCAGAGCCACCAGACGCCCCACTCTCCCGTTCCCGTCCTGGAACGGATGAATGTACTCGAACTCGGCATGAAAGGCGATGATGTCATTCACTGTGATTTCCTTCTTTGCGTTGTACTCTGAAAGGAGAAGCATCATTTTCTTCTCCACCTCTTCCGGCTTTGCAGTCTCATGAGCGCCGATCATATTGGCTCTTTTCCTGTATTCCCCGACGTTGAACCAGCTCAGAAGAGAGTCTTTCGTATCATGTTTGAGGATATAGTGGAGCTCCTTGATGATATCTTCCGTGAGTTCGTCTTCCGCTTTTTCAATCACATAATCCACCGCCCGGAAATGATGAACAGTCTCAAGTATATCATCAACGGGAACGCCGTCGGAGGCATCGATGGTGTTCGTCTCGAAAATCAGTCTTGTCTGCTCTTCTGTGAGTCTGCTTCCTTCCATGTGGCTGGAGTTGTATGTCATCATTATCTGAAGCTCGTGATACAGCGATCCCGATATTCCCGCTTCCTTTTCATCTCTCAGTGTCTGAAGGACCGGATTGGAAGATATCTCCCTCCAGAGTAGCTGCGGCTCACAGCCGAGACAGGAGGCAATCCTCCCGATTGTTCTCCCGGAGAGCTTCTCGCCCTTTGCAATCTTTGCAACCGTTCTGGATGACAGGCCGATTTCCCTGGTCAGATCTGTTTTCGTGATTCCTTTCTCATCGAGCCGCCTGTAAAGACCATCATATGAAATCATTGTCTTTCTCCTGTCACCTTTACTTATTTTCCATTACATTGCCGAAAAAGTAAAGGTTTTCAGGACATTGCCAAAGATAATGTAAAGCCCCAGTCAGAGTACATGCGTTCCCTTTCCCGGCAATAGGCCATCACAACAGTCTCTCTATCGGAATACAGGTTGCTTACCTTTGACGGAATATCACCCCATGCATCCTATTTCGAAGTCGTCTTCACTCACGAGTGTTATCGAAGAGCCGTCAAGGCGTTCAATCTCGAACCATCCCTGACGAGAACGTGTGAGCTTTATCTCATCGTAT
>CAZGNN010000397.1:0-1538 GCA_964527335.1 uncultured Spirochaetaceae bacterium
GCATATATGCGAAGTTGAAACTGACTTCCGCTGAACAGAGGGCCAAGGTCCTCGAGGAAAATGCTTCAAAGAATGCTGAAGCGAAGGCCAAGGAGATTGTCATCGAGACAAGAGACAGACTCCTCAAGGAACAGCAGCAGCAGGAAAGTGAAGCCCGCGACAGAAGAGCTGAACTGCAGAAAAGTGAAAGAAGGCTGCAGCAGAAGGAAGAGAATCTAGAGCGTAAGCAGCAGGAGAATGACTCCGTAACGCGACAACTGGGAGAAAAGGAAAAAGCGCTTGTAGAGCGCGAGAATCAGGTTGAAAAGAGAGAAAACGACCTGGACAGCGAGTATGAGAAGGTTGCTCAGATGACGAGAGAGGATGCCAAGAACATCCTTATCGAGCAGATGAAGCAGAAGGCCGAACATGACGGTCAGGTCTACGTCAACAAGATCGAGCAGGAAGCACAGCTTTCGGCTGACAAGAAGGCGCGTGACATCATAATCACATCGATCCAGAGACTTGCAACCGAGGTCTCGGGTGAAATCACGACGACGAGCGTCACGCTTCCGTCGGACGAGATGAAAGGAAGGATAATCGGCAGGGAAGGACGCAACATCCGTACCCTCGAGACCCTCACCGGAGTCGATATCATCATCGATGACACTCCTGAGGCTGTCGTTATCTCATGTTTCGATCCCGTCAGGAAGGAAATCGCGAGAGTCGCCCTCGAGCGTCTTGTGCAGGACGGAAGAATCCACCCCGCAAGAATCGAGGAAGTCGTCAATAAGGTAAGTAAGGAAATCGGACGCATAATCGTGGACGAGGGTGAGAAGGTCGTCTTCGACCTCGGCATCCACAACATGGGTACCGAACTCATAAGGGCACTCGGAAGGCTCCACTTCAGGACAAGCTACGGTCAGAACGTGCTTCTCCACTCGAAGGAAGTCGCAATCCTTGCCGGCATGATAGCATCCGAAGTCGGAGCTGACAGCACTCTTGCAATGCGTGCGGGACTCCTCCATGACATCGGAAAGGGAGCCGAGACCGAGAGCGAGGCCAACCATGCCGAAATCGGCGGCGAGCTCGTGAAGAGACTCGGCGAAGACAGCAAGGTCGTCAACTGTGTCCTTGCGCATCACAATGATGTCGAACCCGAGAGCATCGAGGCCATCATCGTGCAGATTGCAGATGCAATAAGCGCTGCACGCCCCGGCGCAAGAAGGGAATCACTCGACAACTACATCAAGAGGCTCGAGTCGCTTGAGAACATTGCAAAGGGCTTCGACGGCGTCGAGAACGCATTTGCAATCCAGGCGGGAAGAGAACTCAGAATTCTCGTCAACAGTGACTCTGTCAGCGATGAGGGTGCAAAGAAGATTGCACAGGACATTGCCCAGAGGATTGAAGCCGAGCTCAGATACCCCGGCAAGATCAAGGTCACGATTATCCGTGAGACAAGAGTCGTGGAGTACGCAAAGTGAGTAAAAAGACACTCCGTGTCCTCATGCTCGGGGACATATCGGGAAGTGCAGGAATGGGAGCCCTTTTTCTGG
>CAZGNN010000398.1:0-1533 GCA_964527335.1 uncultured Spirochaetaceae bacterium
AGCCCGTCATCAGGAGAACGCTCCAGATGTTGTTGTCCGTACTGTGGAGATAATCATAGGTTATGTTCTCGTCGATTACCTTCGTTATCGAACCGCCGGAAAGAAGAGTGTCGAGATTATCAAACATGGATCTTCGTCCGCCTGAGATGAAAGATTTGACGATGTCGTTACTGCTCGTGTTCGTCCAGTAATTCTTCGGCTTTGCATCCGGATTATCGAAAAGACTGTCAAGGTAATGTATGACATCCCATGGACAGTATATGTCCTCATTTCCGAAATGGTAGCCGTCATACCATTCCTTCACATCATCAAGCCTGTTTTCAAATCCGAGACTGCAGAATGTATCCGTCACCTCTTTCCCGGTGAAGCCGAAATACTCGTCGTAGGCTGTGCTTGTCACGGTATTGCAGTAGACGTTATTGAGTCCCGTGAAGATACTCTCCTTTGCAATCCGGAGGCACCCGGTAATAACCGAGAACTTAAGGTAATCATTATCCTTGAGGGCCTGCAGAAGGCTTCTCATCACATCTATCATCTCGTCGTAGTAGCCCCTGCTGCTTGCCTTGGCCATGGGAACATCATATTCGTCGATGAGAAGAATAACCTTCTCTCCATAGTGAGATGACAGCATTCTGACGAGAAGTCCGAGGCTTCCCTTTATATCTGAAACGGTCGAAGTACCATCCAGAATTATCGAGAATTTCCTTTTCAATGCAGGGAGAACCCTGTCACTTTCGAGAAGGAACGAATAACTGCAGAACAGGTTGAAGATGATATCCTTCAGAGAATCCAGTGCTGCATTGAAATCGAGGCCGTCGACACTTTTGAAGGAAACGAGAATTGTCGGATACCTGTTCATCCATTTATCACAGAGTTCCCTGTTTCCGGAAATCTTAAGCCCATCGAATAGCTTTCTGCTGTCCTTCGATACATCGAAGAAGGATGAGAGCATGGACATTGCGAGAGTCTTGCCAAAACGGCGCGGACGGGTAAAGAGAAAAACGCCATATCCTTTTGCAAGGATTTCTTCGATCAACGGAGTCTTGTCAATGAAGAGTCTTCCATCCTTTCTTATGTCATCAAAACTCGATATGCCGAGCGGCAGCTTCACTGTGTCCATCTTTTTCTCTCTCCTCTGATTTTACCCCAGCTCTCTTCATTGGGCAAGGACGGAAATACGGACACGAAGTTTCCTGAAAACGACATCGTCGCCTGCTCATCATGGTTTCAGAGATGTAAGCGGAACTATGTATATACCGGATTCGGGATCTCTGATGACCGCTTCCTGATGTCCGACGATTATACAGCTGAATGCAGGCTTCCTTTCCACGTTATTTCTGAAAGTTACAAGACTCTTTATGGCATCCTTTATGCTGCCGTCACTGAGCTTGATTTCAAATGCCGCATAACTGCCATCCTTGAATTCGATGATTGCATCAACTTCATCTCCCGATACATTGTCTCTGAAGTGGTACAATCTTCCATCCAGATAATCAGCATATATCCTGAGGTCTCTTACGGCCAGAGCCTCGA
>CAZGNN010000399.1:0-1526 GCA_964527335.1 uncultured Spirochaetaceae bacterium
CTCGTTTCTGCTACACTTGGCATAACTCTTCAATACGGCGCAATACGGAGCAAAGGAAGTATCTATGAGAATATTGTTTGTCTCTGCGGCAGTGTAAACAGGAGCTTTTCAGAAAGCAGGGAAAGCGCGCCAGTGTGCATCCTTACACGGCGGATTGTGACCACAGGAGAGAGTGATTACTACCGGAATACTACTTTTGAACAAACAGTTGATGGTGAGGATTTATCTTCAAACGAAACTTCTACATTATTTCTCTTTCTTGTTGTAAAATAATATATGTAGAGATGAAATAGGTATGAAAGAATGATGTCCGTCTGTAAGAGAGATGGAAACTGTATGAAGGGGAGCATGAGCTATGGGAAGATTTGTTAATCCAGATAATTCTGCATTCAAAGGTGCTTCTAAAGATCGCATCTACGTGGATAAGACCGGACTTCTGAAATATACGAACGAAGTGTTGGAAACTCCTAGCGCTTTCATCTGCAACAGCCGTCCGCGGCGCTTCGGCAAGTCGCTGGCCGCCAACATGATTGCAGCCTACTACACTAAGGGAGCGGACTCGAGGGAGCTGTTCGCATCTTTGGAGATATCTTCTTCTCCGAATTACGAAAAACATCTCAATAAGTATGATGTCATCCATCTCGACATCCAGGAGTGCATAGACCCCGCGGGCGGACCGGAGAAGATTGTGTCATACATCAGAAAGGAAGTCATCAGGGAACTTGAGAAATACTATCCGGAGACAGTGTCGAGACGAGACAGATCGCTCTTTGATGTTCTTTCCAGAATCTATGATGAAACGGGGAGCAGGTTTGTAATCATCATCGACGAATGGGATGTCCTTATCCGGGATGATGCAAATAACAGTAAAGTGCAGGACGAATATATCTCATTTCTGAGAAGCATATTCAAAGGCGCCCAGGCATCAAGATTCATCGCCCTGGCTTACCTCACGGGAATCCTGCCAATCAAGAAAGTACAGACGCAGTCGGCACTCAACAACTTCAACGAGTATACAATTCTGGATGCTGGACCACTTGCAGAATACATCGGATTCACCGAGGAAGAAGTCAAAGCTCTTTCCGAGAAATACGGCGTGGATTATGCCGAGGTGAAGAGGTGGTATGACGGTTATCTTGTCGATGGCAGACACATTTACAATCCACGTGCAGTAGTGAGCGTGATGCTCAGCGGAAAGTTCAGGAGCTACTGGTCCGACACATCCTCATACAAGGCTATTGTTCCGTTAATCAACATGAACTATGCCGGCCTCAGGGAAGCTGTGCTTGAGACTGTCAGCGGAGGGGAAGTATCAGTAGACATTGATGACTTTCAGAACGATGTCGTTTCCTTTGCTTCCCGTGATGATGTTCTGACTTATCTCATACACCTCGGGTACCTTGCCTATAACGAGAAAAAGAAGACAGCATTTATTCCCAATGAGGAGATAAGGCTCGAGATGAACAGTGCGGTGAAGAAGAGAGACTGGAGTGAGCGTACGGCATTCATGGAAAGATCCCAGGCTC
>CAZGNN010000400.1:0-1523 GCA_964527335.1 uncultured Spirochaetaceae bacterium
CTGATCTTTGTGTTTATGAACAGTACATTTGCATTCAATCGGGAATGATGAACAGGACGTGAAAGAGAGTGGAAGCGAAGAATATTCTGAATGTCACGACGAGGGCAGGTTTCAGAGAGTGGCTTGAAAACAACCACGATAAGGAAAAGGACTGCTGGCTTGTAATCAAGCGGGGAAAGAATCCTCCGTCCGACTGTGTCTGGTACCCGGATGCCGTAGAGGAAGCCATCTGCTTCGGCTGGATAGATGCAACGCTGAAGAATATTGACGGCAGGAGCGTACAGCGCTTCATGCCGCGATCTTCGGCAGGTAACTGGACTGAACTCAACAAGGAACGCGCAAGAAGAATGGAGAGGCTGGGGCTCATGACGGACTGGGGACGGAAAGTCCTTCCCGACATGTCGGAGGATGCCTTCTCGATCGACAGTGAAATCCTCTCTGCCTTTCAGGGTAATCCCGTTGCATGGGAAAATTTTCTATCGTTTCCTCCTCTCTACCAGAAGATACGCATCGATTCCATCCAGTACTACAAGAAAGACCGTGCTCTTTTCGACCGCCGGCTGAAGAAGCTCATCGAAAAATCAGAGAAGGGCGAGATGTTCGGGGAATGGAACGACCGGGGGAGACTTATCGAGTCCTGAACGGGGAAGAGAGGACAGGCCGTCTCCGATTTTACAACAGACCAACGTTCAGCAGTGCTTTTCTCTCTGTTTCTGCGTTGAGTAATATGTTTGTCTGCCTTTCCGGTTCTTATGACATTTTTTCTGACTTAAAAACAGTGAAAACAACAAGTTATGAACGTCTTATGTTGTAACTCCTTATAGTAGCGTGAGTAAATGGCGGTTATCCGGCGGAAGCGGGGGACGGGGAAGCTGCTGAAAATTTTTAATTTTTTGTTTGCAATATCAATTTTTCTAACGTATTGTATATGTAGGCGTCGGGACACGACGTGGCTGTTATTCAGAAAGGAGGAACGACAGTGAAAAAGGTTATCATCGTATTATTGGCACTCTCAATGGTCCTCATGGGACTCAGTGCACAGGCAGCAGCAGAATCAGCTGCAACAGCAGAAAAGGAAACACTCACCCTCTGGACATATCCTATCGGAGACTGGGGAACCGACGCATCCGTAAGAGCACTCATGGATGCTTTCACAGCTGAGACAGGAATCGAAGTTGAAGTCGAGTACCTCACATACACAGACGGCGACGACAAGGTCAACACAGCTCTCGCAGCAGGCCAGGCTCCCGACCTCATCATGGAAGGACCCGAGAGACTCGTTGCTAACTGGGGTGCAAAGGGTTACATGGTCGATATGTCCGACCTCATCGACAGCACAGATAAGTCTGAGCTCATTCCTGCAACAATCAACGCATGCACAACAGCAGACGGCAAGGTCTATGAGTATCCGGTTGTCATGACAGCTCACTGTATGGCTATCAACCTTGATGCATTCAAGGCAGCAGGCGCAGACAAGTATGTCAACCTCGAGACAAGAACATGGACAACTGAAGACTTCATCG
>CAZGNN010000401.1:0-1518 GCA_964527335.1 uncultured Spirochaetaceae bacterium
TCGCAGATCCATCCCGTGATGTTCGGAAGTGCGTTGGATGTATAGATGAGAGAGAGTGCCTCTGCAACTCTTCCCTCTCCTGCGAGTGCAACATATTCCGGAATCGGCTGATGGATTGGACATGCCTCCACGCACGGAGCAACATAGCAGTCGAAGAGTTCAAGAGGAGTACCGACCTTCGCGCGGTTCGTTCCCCTGTAGTCCTTCCCTGCGATTCCCTTCGGGTCGGAGACCTTCTCGACGAACTTCCTGAGCTTTGCGACATCGATAGTGTCCATCTTCCATGCGCTCTTCGCCTGAGAACAGATTTCGCAGAGCTGCTTCATCTTTGCGTATCCGCCGGGATGGAGCATATCGGTAGCGAGGGTAATCGGGTGAATACCTGTCTCGAAGAGTTCCTTCACGGAGAGTGCGGAAACACCGCCGGAATAGGAAATCGGGAGAGTTCCGTTGAACTCCTCGCTGAGGATGAGTGCAACACGTGTCGAAAGCGGAAGAAGGATTCTTCCCGAGCCGTATCTTTCGTCTCCGGGGAGAACATCCTGCGGGTTGACGTTGCCGAGTGTGTTCGTGAGCTTGACGCCGAACTTCCTGCCTTCCTTCTTTGCAAGTTCCACGAGGCGGTGGAGCATAGCCTTTGCATCGGAGAGCTGCAGGTCATGCTCGAAGCTCTCTCTCTTGAGAACGACATAGTTGAAACCGAGATTGTCGAGGACTTCCCTGACAGTGTCGTAGCCAAGGAGTGTCGGGTTGAGCTTCACGAATGTGTCGAGCTTCTTCTCGGTGAGAAGGTACGAGCAGATTGCCTCGATCTCCTTCGGAGGACAGCCGTGCATTGTGGATACCGTCACGCTCGGGCAGATGTTCCTGCTGATCCTGTCGAGTGTCTTGAGAGCCTTGTCGCTCCTGTCCTCGAGTCCGGTGCCGTCCAGGAGGCCGTCGATGATTGCAGCCTTCGCCTCATTGATGTACTCGTTGAAGAGAGGCTTCTTTCCTGCATCGATCATGCTGTCGATGAAGATCTGCATCTTCTCCTCTTTGATGCCTTCGAGGTTATAGCCGCATGACATGTTGAATATGAACGAAGGCCTGTCGACTACCCTGTCGTTCTTGAGGCTCTCGATGATGTGGAGGGCAATCCATGCCTTGAGATATTCGTCGTATGCCTTCTCGAGTGTGTACTCGGTCGACCATTCGACGTTGTATCCTTCGTCGCGTGCGTCGATACATGGCTTTGCGATTTCGAGATGGTCCATGATCTGGACGGTCTTGAGTTCGATGAAGCGTGCACCTACCAGGTAGGACGCGATTATGTTCTGACAAAGCTGTGTGTGCGGGCCTGCTGCTGGTCCCATCGGAGTCGAGCACTTCTGATTGAAGACGTCAACGGAGTTCTTTCCGTTATCAGAATAGAACTGTTCCCTGTTGATACTGAAAATAGAATCATGATTCTTGTATTCGCCTGCGATTCTCGAAAGAAGCTCAGCAAACGGAATAGGTCGCATTAAATCTGCCATG
>CAZGNN010000402.1:0-1516 GCA_964527335.1 uncultured Spirochaetaceae bacterium
TCTGAGCCAGGGCCGGCAATAACCCCTAACTTATGTGGTTTTAAGATACTCATGGTCTTAATGTACTTCATTCAATGAATGGCTTTCAAGGTCATACGGTTTTTTAAAATGTAAATAACGGGAGGAAGAGAAATGTAAAATCGAAAAAATTCATTGCCCTCATTCCCGTTCCGGCAATAAACTCAATCCTTGAGGCTGGAATAACGGTTGCTCAGGGCACTTACCTTTTCGGTTCTGATGTTCACCTCCGCTTGTGCGGCTCCAGCCATAAAATAAAAGGAGTTTTTCATGAAAAACCAGAAGCCTAAGGCTCCTGCGTCTGTCGAGAACATCTACTCACTCGACGGCAGAGTCCCAGTAAGCAAGGCCATTCCGTTCGGCCTTCAGCACGTCCTCGCCATGTTCGTATCGAACGTCGCCCCGATTATCCTCATTGCAGGTGTTGCCCAGTACAACGGCGTAGCATTCAATGATGTCGACAAGGCATACCTCATCCAGGCAGCCATGATTATCGCAGGTATCGGAACACTCATCCAGCTCTACCCCGTAGGTCCCATCGGCTCGCACCTTCCTGTCGTGATGGGTGTAAGCTTCACGTTTCTCGCTGCAATGCAGACAATAGCAAAGGTCGACTACGGTTACATGATCGGCGCAGTTGTCGTCGGCGGCTGTATAGAGGGCTGTCTTGGTCTCACGGCAAAATACTGGAGACGCTTCATCGCGCCGATTGTCTCGGCATGCGTCGTCACGTCAATCGGCTTCAGTGTACTCAGCGTCGGCATAAGCTCGTTCTGCTCGTCGGGAGCATACCCCGACGGTTCATGGCAGAACCTGACAGTTGCAACCATCACACTCGTTGCGTGCCTCGTCTTCAATGCCGTTGCAAAGGGCTTCTGGAAGCAGCTCTACGTTCTCTTCGGTCTCATCGTCGGCTACATCGTCTCCATTTTCTTCGGCATGGTCGACTTCGCCGAAATCGGAACAACAATAAAGGAGATGGGTGTGATTTCCCTGCCGAGACTTTTCTATTACACACCGAAGTTCAGACTCGGAGACATCATCTCCGTCACGCTCGTCTTCCTCGTCTCGGCAACGGAGACAATCGGTGACACGACAGCAACATGCACAGGCGGTCTCGGGCGCGATATCACAGAAAAGGAGATTTCGGGCTCTCTCTGCTGCGACGGCTTCATCTCCGCTGTCTCGGGCGGTGTCTTCGGCTGCTCTCCGATCACCTCGTTCAGCCAGAACGTCGGTCTCATCGCAATGACAAAGGTCGTCAACCGCTTCACAATCATGTTCGGAGCTCTCATCCTCATCATCGCGGGACTCTTCCCGCCGGTGGGCGCACTGCTCTCGACACTTCCATCCTGCGTACTCGGAGGATGCACAGTAATCATGTTCGGCGCAATCATCGTCAGCGGCATCACCATGATAGCCGACTGCGGCTTCGGCCAGCGCAACATGCTCATCGTCGCGACAAGCTTCTGCGTGGGTATAGGAATAACACAGGTTC
>CAZGNN010000403.1:0-1508 GCA_964527335.1 uncultured Spirochaetaceae bacterium
CTATTCGGTAAGTGCCTTGAGTATCTCCTCGAAGCCTCTTGCCGCCTTTGTAAGTTCATTCACCTCGATGTATTCATCCCTGACGTGAGCAAGACTTTCGAGCGAGGGGCCGTAGCCGATTGTGGGAATTCCCTTCTCTCCGCAGAAGTGGCTGCCGTTCGTGCAGAACGAGAAGTGTGAAATCTTCGTTTCGATTCCGGCCTTCTTCAGTGCACCCAGTGCCTTCTGTACAAGTTCGCTCTTCTCGTCGACAGCCCATGCCGGGTAATATCTCTGGGCCTTTATCGTGGCACCCGTCCAGCAGAGGGCCTCTCCGTCCCTTATGTAGCATCTTGCCTTGAGATCCGGATCCTTCTTCCTTGCTCTCTCTATCGCATCATCCACCTGAGCCAGAATCGTCTCGACGGTCTCTCCGACGAGAGTGCGCCTGTCGAATGTCGCGATGCACTTCGACGGCACGACAGACGCTCCCGGATACGGATACGATTTGATATCTGTCAGCTCGAGTATTCCCTTTCCGAGGAGCGGATGCTCGTTCGGAACAATCTTCCTGATTTCCTCGATGACTCCCATCATCGCGTAAACTGCATTCTTTCCCTTTTCGGGATTGGAGGAGTGACACGATATACCTTCGGTTTCGACGACGACCTCAGCTCTTCCTCTCTGACCGATTTTGACAGTTGATGTTGTAGCTTCCCCGATGATGACACAGTCGGGTTTTACGTAGTCTGATACCAGACGGCAGGAGATACCCTCGAAGCATTCCTCATGCACCGTACATGATACCGCGACGCGTCCCTTGAATTTTCCTCCTGTATCCTTCTTGAAGTTTCCGGCGGCTATGACGGCAGCACAGACGCTTCCCTTCATGTCGGATGTTCCGCGGCCGTAGATTTTTCCGTCAGTTTCCTCGGCACCCCAGGGTTTGTGTTTCCATTCCTTTTCGTCGATGACATCCACATTGTCGATGTGACCGTCAATGAGAATTGTCTTACCGGGCTCTGAGCCGTTAATGATTCCTATGCATGATCCGAATTCGTCGATGACAACACTGTCGTAACCGAGTTCTTCCATCTTCTTCTTCATGAGAAGGGCAACTCCCTTCTCTCCGCCGGATGGACTTGGTATTCGGATTGCCTCTTTACAGAATTCTACTACTTCCTTATCTCTTTCGTTCATATTGACCACCTGTCTAATTAGAGTATTCCCGAATGGGGAGATGTCAACGAAAAAATGTTTTTTAACAAGCCGGGGATGTTCAGACGAAGAGGTCGTCGAGTGTCACCTGCTTCTGAATCAGCTCCGAATACTGGTTGTGCTTCATTCCCGATACGGTGGCGAGGACAAAGCAGACTCCCTTCCTCGTCTTTGTCTGACTCTGGAAAACAGATTTCTTGTTCCTCAGATTCTCCTCATCTTCCTTTGTCATCAGGTATGTTCTTCCGTCCTTTGACCATTTGACCTCCACGATGTTTATCATGTTGTCGGCCCTGTCTATCAGGATATCA